>JAPDKD010000112.1 GCA_029258735.1 archaeon
GATTTTGCAGATTTTTACAAAGGTGATAAATTCAACTTCTTCGAGAAAGAGTGTGAGGTTACGAAGAACGTAAAGGTAATTGCAACTCCTGGCCACACTTATGATAGTTGTTCAGCACTAGTTAAGTAGAAGCGACCGCAACTATGCTTCCGCTGAAAACAACTATAATATAATAATTTCTCTAATGTATTATTATTGAAAAGTTATGGCAAGGTATGCTGTCCTAGTTATTGATATGTTGGAGGAATTTGTCAGAGGCAGGCTGAGGGCTGAAGAAGCGGAGAAAATAGTTCCAAACATCAAGAGGCTAATCGAAGCCGCTCGCCGCGCAGGCATACAAGTAATCTACGCAGTAGACCAGCATTACCCCGAAATCGATGCAGAGTTCAGGCTCTGGGGCCCCCACGCAGTTAAAGGCGGAGCAGAGTCACGTGTAGTCGAGGAGCTGGCGCCCAAGGAAGGAGACTACGTAGTGCCGAAGCGGCGCTACGACGCCTTTGTCTTCACCGACTTAGACATGTTGCTAAGAGAGCTAGGAGTCGACACCCTGATAGTCACTGGAATACACACCCACATATGCGTCCAAAACACGGTGCTGGGAGCCTTCTACAGGGGATACAACGTAATAGTCCCGGCCGACTGCGTAGCCGCTGCCACCAAGGAATGGCACGAAAAAGGACTCGAATACATGAAAAACTTCGCCAACGCCAAGCTAGTAAAAAGCGAGGAGCTGATAAGTCAGATAGTAAAAACCTAGCACGATATAAAGCAGATAAATATTACTTAGAATATTTTTCGAGGAATTCCTCTTCATAAAGAATATTCTCTAAATTTTCTCCCAAGCTTTCTAAAAAATCGACTAGAGCATTATCTCTCGTTAGAAAAAGTAGATTACGCGTGAGAGAAGTTGTATATAGGAGAAGGTCTATAAGATCTTTGAACCCCTCCTGCTTTAACTTCAACGCTTTCAAATATCCTTTAACTGTTGGATAAGTTAGTTTAAATTCTTCCTGAATTATAGATAGTCCTGTGTAGACAATGTCGTAGTTGTACTTGTATTTTGCAACTTTCCCTAGAATCTCGACCATATTGAACGTTGTATAGTAAAAGGTGGCTTTCCTCTCTTTTCTTAATTTTCTAAGAACAACCAAAACGTCCCGTATACCCTTAACCTCCACGCCAACTATAGGCAAAATATAGGTAGAATCCAGGAGAATCTCGAGCCTAGCCGAAGAGCTCATCCTGCATCTCCTCTGACTCCTTCTCAAACTCTTCAAAGGTCGTCTTGGCGAACTTAGGCCCTCTTAAAGCTATGTCGAACGGATCCGGTACAGGCTCTAAGACAATCTTAGAATTTTCTACTCTAATCTTCACGTAGTCGCCCTCCTTAAGTCCAACGGCTTCAGCTATAGCCTTAGGAATATAGAGCGTAAACTTCTTCGAGATCCTGACCTTAATCTCAGACTTCATAAAAACCTCAGATATAAAAGATTTCTCAATCTTTTAAGCATTTGGGCTTTGCATAAGAAAGCCCTGATTACTCAGAGTAGCTCATCATGAGCCACGAAAATAAAAAGAGCTGCCTATATTTTTAGCCTTATTTCTGCAGTGAAGACCATGGAAAACCTACAATTTAAAACTTCTTATTTAGGTAAGTAAAAAATAAGAGCTACTTACTCTTCTGACAAGTTCTTTTCTATTGAGCCCTCCTTCATAACAATTTTTATCCTTTCTGCATCTTGTAGAATTGCAATGTCCTTTAGAGGATCGCCGTCTACCACTATGAGGTCCGCGTACTTGCCCGGCTCAATGGTGCCTGTTACGTGATCGAGCTTGCATGCTTTAGCCCCATTCTTAGTAGCTGCTACTATGGCCTCCATCGGCGTAAACCTGCAGTACTTGACGAGGTTCTCCAGTTCTATTGCGTTCTTGCCGTGCTTTAACAGCGGGGAACCGAGAAAGTCTGTACCCATTGCCATTGTTACGCCCTGCTCGTGAAGCCAGCGTATGTTCTCTACGACCTCCTTCCATGTCTCCCTCGCCTTAGCGACGCCCCACGGAGGCATCCCAACCTCTTCTCCGTGATCAACTATCTGCTTGTGTATCGCCAGCGTGGGGACGAAGACAACGTTTCGCTGTCTAGCTAGCTCGACCACCTTCTCATCGGGGTAGAAGGCGTGGTCGATGGTGTAGACACCGGCTTTGATGGCGTTTTTCATTGCCTGGGTACCTTGGCAGTGTGCGGTGACGAAGGTTCCGACCTTCGCCGCCTCCCTGACTATGGCTTTCATTTCCTCTACTGTGAACTGAGCGTGTTCCGGCCTGTCTCTTTGGCTTAAGACTCCGCCGGAAGCCGTAATCTTGATGAAGTCTGCGCCTTCCCGGAGAGCCAGTCTAGCGCCTTTTATGCACTCGTCTACGCCGTCGCATATTATGGTGCCGAAGGGCCCCTCCATGTCCTTAACCCAGTCGATAGGCAGGTAGTGGACGTCGCCGTGGCCGAAGGTCTGGCTAAGCACGGGGCCTGCTGAAAGTATTCTCGGCCCCTTAATTACTCCCTCCTTTATGGAGTCTCTGAGGTATACTCCGCCTTTGCTGCCGCAGTCCTTCACCGTAGTGAAGCCCGCGTAAAGTAGATCCCTAACGTCGTTAACCGACTTTATTAGCCCTATCTGCCAGGGCCGGACAAGTCGTTCCTCGAGGAACTTCTCGGTTTTCATGCCTACGAGGTGGAGGTGGCTGTCTATAAGCCCGGGCATCAGAGTCATTCCTGAAACGTCTATCTTTTCAGCTTCAGCGGGCACTTCTACGCTGCCCGCTTTGCCAACAGTTTTTATGAGGTTTCCCTCCATCACTACTACGCTGTCCTCCACGGGGTCCGATCCTGTGCCGTCTATAAGTGTGGCTCCAACGAACGCCTTTAAACTCAAAGGGCTACACCAATCAACCACGTAGGAAAGTTCCTTTATGGCTTGCGTACAAGCAGAATTAGCCACTACTGCTGCTGGGTGGCTAAACAGGCTTGTCCACCACGCTTAAATTAGATAATTTTTTCTCAAGCACATGCTTGGTTACGTGGCTAGGCGGGTGGCAATGGCAGTGCCGACTATTTTCGCCGTTGCCACCATACTTTTCTTCATTGTGAGGATGGTGCCAGGCGACCCCGCGGTCTACCTGCTGGGCGACATGGCCACACCCGAGAGGGTCGCAAATCTCAGGGCTGAAATGGGCTTAGACAAGCCTCTCTACCAGCAGTACATCGATTTCATGTTAGGAGTGCTCAGGGGAGATTTTGGCAGATCCTTTGAGAACGGCATGCCCACCATGGTCAGGGTTCTGAGAGCCTTCCCCTTCACGTTCGAGCTAGCAGTAGCAGGTACCCTACTATCCCTACTTATAGGTATACCTCTAGGAGTGGCCGCTGCAGTGAGAAGAGGCAGTAAAATAGATGTTCTCATAACAAGCGGCACAACTATCGGAGTATCAATACCGGTTTTCTGGCTGGCTCTTCTTCTAATAGAGTTTTTCTCGGTCAGGCTTGGCTTACTACCTGTAACGGGCTTGGGAAACAACCCCATAGAAAGGCTACGGCATCTAGCGTTACCTGCCTTTTCACTAGGTATTGGGATGGTCGCAACGGTTGCCAGAATGACCCGGTCCTCTATGCTCGGGGTGCTGGGTAAGGACTACATCACAGCGGTTAGGGCGAAGGGAGCCCCATGGAACGTGACGGTGTACAAGCATGGGCTGAGAAACGCTATAATCCCCGTAGTCACGGTTGTAGGGCTGAACTTCGGCTATCTCCTCGGCGGCACCGTGCTGGTAGAGTACGTTTTCGGCCGCCCCGGCCTGGGCTCCCTCCTCATAGAGGCCGTATTTTCCAGGGACTACCCCCAAATACAGGCTTCAGTTTTCTTCTTTTCAGCAGTATTCATGGCCGTAAACATCTTCGTAGATATACTCTATTCCTTCCTTAACCCGAAAATCCGATACGGGTGAAAAGATGGACGGCCTAATAAAAATGGGCGAAATAAAAGATTATCCGTCTTTCCTGGCAGGGCTAATCATAGTCCTAGCCGTAGTCTTAACCGCCATGCTGGCGCCACTAATATCTCCATACGATCCAATAGAGCAGAACATGCCCCACGCTCTTCAGCCCCCTTCAGCCTATCACTTACTAGGAACAGACCCTTATGGACGTGACGTGTTAAGTAGGATTATATGGGGCGCTAGAGTATCGCTCTACGTAGGCCTTCTCTCAGCCACAATCGCGATGATAGTAGGAGTCCCATTCGGTGCTCTGGCTGGGCAACTCGGCGGAATAGCTGACGCGCTACTTTCAAGGGTAATCGACATTATGCTTTCCTTTCCCGGCATAATACTGGCAATAGTCGTTATGTCCATACTCGGCCAGTCGGTCGACAACACAGTGCTAGCCATAAGTTTAGCAATGATTCCGCGCTTCGCGCGGCTGGCTAGAGGAGAAGCTTTACAACTGAGCGTGCAGGAGTATGTGCAGGCAGCCAAGGCTTCAGGCGCTGGAAACCTGGACATACTTGTTCACCACATCCTGCCGAATATACTATCCCCGATATTAGTGCAGTACTCCCTCTCAATAGGCTCCGCCATAATGATCGAGGCCGGGCTGAGCTTCATAGGCTTAGGCGTCCAGCCGCCTACGCCGAGCTGGGGCGAAATGCTAAGCCTCGGAAGGCAATACCTCTACACAGCACCGTGGCTCTCGCTCTTTCCTGGCCTAGCAATAATGCTGACAGTGCTTGCCTTCAACCTGCTCGGAGACGGCTTAAGAGACATGCTCGACCCTAGGCTGAAGAGGGTGTAGAAGCATGGATACTCTGCTCTCCGTCAGAAACCTGAAAACATATTTCAGGGTTAAGAGGGGTATCCTAAGAGCAGTAGACAACGTAAGCTTCGACATAAAGAGGGGCGAAGTTTTCTGTCTTGTCGGCGAGTCTGGCTGCGGCAAGTCAATAACTGCTCTCTCTATAATGAGGCTCGTACCCTATCCTGGCGAGATAGTCGGTGGCGAGATACTATTTGACGGAGTTGACCTGTTGAAACTGCCCGAAGAAGAAATGGAGAAGATAAGGGGCAAGAGAATAGGCATGATATTTCAAGACCCCCATACCTCGCTGGACCCCTCATATACCGTTGGCTGGCAGGTAGAAGAAGCAATACTGCTTCACAGAATGATAAAAAAAGTCTCTAAGCTCGCTGTTAATCTGCTGAAAAAAGTTGGCATACCCGCTGCGGAGAAGAGGTATCGAGAATACCCTCACCAGCTGAGCGGTGGGCTGAAGCAGAGGGCCATGATAGGCATAGCCATATCCAACTCACCCGAACTCCTTATAGCCGACGAGCCCACAACCGCACTCGACGTGACAATACAGGCACAGATAGTAGATCTCATGCTGAAGCTTAGGGAAGAAAACGGAATATCCATTCTGCTTATAACACACGACATGGGGTTAGTGGCTGAGGCCTGCGACCGACTAGCCGTAATGTACGCTGGCAAAATAGTGGAGAAGGGAAGCGTGGAGGAGATATTCAGCGAACCTCTGCACCCTTACACCAAGGCGTTGCTGCGCTGCGTGCCCCGTCCCGACAAGGACGTAGAAAAGCTCGTATCCATACCTGGAACAGTGCCGGAGTTCCCTCCCGCGTCGGGGTGCAGGTTTGCAGATAGGTGCCCCATGACGCGTAAGGAATGCTTTGAGACGACCCCTGAGGAGGTGAATATGGGTAATGGGCACAGAGTCGCGTGCCACCTATACGGGTAATGATAGTCTGCTAAGGATAGAAGATCTGAAAATGTACTTCAAAGAAGGAAAGAAATACTTGAAAGCAGTAGACGGAGTCACACTAGAAATCGAGGACGGCGAGTCCCTTTGTCTTGTCGGCGAGTCTGGCTGCGGCAAGAGTACGCTTCTAAAATGTGTGGCAGGAATACTTAAGCCAACCTCGGGCAAAATAATATTCCAAGGACAAGACCTAACAAAGCTCAAAGGCAGAAAGCTCTTAAAAGCCAGGAGAAAAATACAGCTCATATTTCAAAATCCATATGCATCGCTTGACCCCCGCATGAAGATAATCGACATAGTGGCGGAGCCTTTGAGGATACAAGGTGTCCCTAAAGATGAAAGGAGAAAAATAGCCGTAGAGACTTTACGCGAAGTAGGCCTTCCTCCCGGTGTGGAGAACAAGTACCCGCACCAACTAAGCGGAGGCATGAGACAGCGAGTAGCGATAGCTAGAGCATTGTCCGTAAAGCCTAAACTTGTCCTAGCAGACGAACCCACTTCCGCATTAGACGTGTCCGTGCAGGCAGGCATCCTGAACCTTATGAAGAGGTTGCAGAGAGACTATGGGCTAACATATCTATTCGTGACTCACGATATGGGCGTGGTGCGCTATATATGCGAAAGAGTAGCAGTGATGTATCTTGGCAAGATAGCAGAAGTGGCAAGCAAGAAGCAGCTCTTCAACAGTCCTCTGCACCCCTACACCCAGGCGCTTCTAAACTCCGTTCCCATACCCGACCCGTCAAAGCGGAAGCGCAGGCCCCCACTGAAAGGCGAGCTGCCGGATCCCCTAAACCCGCCTTCAGGATGCCGCTTCCATACACGATGTCCGTATGCGACGGAAAAATGCGGAAAAGAAGAGCCGCAGTTACTGCCTAAGAACGGAAGGCTAGTGGCATGCCACCTGGTCAACCAGGACTAGCCACGCCTCGGATAGTTTAGCCTGTCCACCACGCTTAATTTACTATGAGCGAAGACACTGAGGACCCAAAAAAGGATAGGGGTGAAGAATGTGGATAAACGGATAGTTGCGGCAGTTATAGTGGTTATCGCGGCCGTTGCAGGATATTTCGCGTATACCCAGTTTTTCCAGCGAACTCCTCAGGAAAAGGTCCTTATAATCGCCAGAACAAACAAGCCTTCGAGCCTAGACCCAGCCTACATAGTTTGGACAAACGACTACGCAATAGGCGCAAACATATACAGCACGCTAATAGGCTACAAGCCCGGTGCACGCGAAATGTACGGTGACCTAGCGGAAAGCTGGGAAGTATCGGAAAACGGCACAGTATACATATTCCACCTCAGCAAGGGAATAAAATTCCATAAAGGCTATGGAGAGCTAAAAGCCTCAGACGTAAAGTTCACGTTCGAGCGGATACTTAACCCAGAGACCAACGCAAGGTACCCCGACTTCTTCAAGTCAATAGACCACATAGAGGTGATAGACGACTATACCATAAAGTTCGTGTTAAAGTACCCGGACTCGGCGTTCCTAACCTATATAGCGCCCTGGAGGAACAGCTTCATAGTCTCCCAGAAAGCAGTCGAAGAACTTGGCAAAGACTTCTCATTTAACCCTGTCGGAACAGGTCCATTTATGTTCGAGTCTTGGGATCCTGAGATAGGCGACGTAGTGCTGGTAGCAAACCCAGACTATTACGGCGAAAAACCAAAAGTAGACAAGGTAATTTACAAGGTAATCGAAGACCCCTACACGGCATACCTAGCCCTTGAAAGAGGCGAAGTAGACATAGTAACACTGGATACGTCCATCTCCGGCCTGCTAGAAAGGGCGAAATCAAACCCGAACATAAAAGTTTATGAAAAGATTGGCGGCGGAAGCCTAAGCTTAACCTTCAACCTAAACCACCCAATACTCAAAGACGTTAGGGTCAGAAGGGCAATAGCCTACGCAATAAACAGGACGGAAATAGTCCAAGGCCTGCTTAAAGGAACAGTAGTCGAAGCAAAAGGATTCCTATCCCCCGCCTACATAGGCTACACAGAAGACGTTCCACAGCACCC
>JAPDKD010000089.1 GCA_029258735.1 archaeon
GAAAGCAGCCTCTTCAGCCCCTCATCCCTAAAATACCGGTCCAAAACCTCCCTATAACTCATCCTAATCCAAGCCAAGAGGCGAGGCCGACGCCGCGGAAAATCCATCAAAGCCCTCCACCCAAAAAGACTGTAAATCAGCGGGCCGTTCAAGGGAACCCCGAACACGTCCACATCCGCGTAAGTCTCCTCAAAAACCTTCACTACTTCCTTAAAGAAGGCCCTAATGTTCTCTTCCTCCTCCGGAAACCTCCGCGCCAGCAGAGCAGCGAACTCATCCAAGCTCCGCGGGATACGGAACCACTCGCCGCCCAACACGTAGGCCTCGTCAGTCCTAACGAACAAGTCCCTCCAGTCCACGCCCAGCTCCTCCAGCAGAAGCTTCACCGGCCCTCTCTCCCACAGCCCGCTAATACTCTCAACCCCAGCGTCAAAGACGAAGCCCCTCCTCCTGAAAGAAGAACAGTAACCACCAACGACGAAATGCTGCTCCAAAACCGTCACTTTATACCCGTTCCTCGCGAGCAAAGCGGCGCAGGCCAAGCCGCCAACACCAGCACCCACAACCACCACATCCCTCCCATCGACGCGCCAGTCAGGGTAGCTGCCATACTCCCTTTCCAAGCGCTCCCTAACGAGCAGCGGAGGACCAAAAGACGAGAACGCAGCCCCAAACCCCATAAGCGCGTACGACGCGTAGCTTAAAGGGCGGCCAAGCAGAGACAGGGTAGCGGCCCCGAGGAAAAGTAGCGCCCATATGGCCGTCAACAAGTAGTTTATCTTTAGAAAGCTTGGGTCATCCCAGTACGGCTCAGGGTAATCTAGTCTCGCAAAACTCAGCGTAAACGGCTCCTCCCTGACCAGCGTATACACAGCCATCGCAAAAAGCGCCAAGTAGCCGAGGAACCCGCCATACTCCGCGACCCAGCCGAAGCCAAGGAGCAGCGACACAGCCCCCACGGCGAAGAAGCAGGCCGAAAACCAGTTAAAAAGGTTCGGCAAGCCCAGCCGAACACCCAGCGCTAACACCGCGGCAGAAGCGGCCAAGCCAGCCAGGAAGCAGTAAAGATCAGGCACGGGCAAAGCCCAGTACAGCACCCACGGAACAAACGACGCCAAAGTCCACATGTAACCCTTAACCCTCAACCCTTACACCCGAAAGCACAGGGCGCGGAGGGGCATAAAGCCTCCTAAACAGCAAGCGTGAAAACTAAAGAATAAAGCTAAAATTTAAGCATCATATTTAAGGTCGGTCCCGCCAAAATACCACGTGAACCCCGAAGCCCTCTTCTGGGAGCTCGCCAGCCCAGACAGAATGGCCATACTCAGGCTCCTCCGCACTGGCAAGCGTAGGCTAACCCGCATAGCCGAGGAAGTTGGTGTAACAGTACAGGAAGCCCACAGAGACCTCGCGAGGCTCACAAAGGCAAGACTAGTGGCAAAAGACCCCCAGGGGTACTACGCCCTAACACCCCTCGGAAAATACGTCATGACGCTCCTAGAGCCCCTCGAAGCCCTACTCGAACACAGAGACTACTACGCAGCCCACGACCTAACCCGCATACCCAAAAACCTGCTCTACAGGATAGGCCAGCTAAAAGGCGCCAGGCAAGCCCCAGACACCTTCACAGCCCTAAGCTACGCCGAAATACTCATAAAAGAAGCCGAGGAGTACTTGTGGATAGTAACCGAGCAAGTCCTCCCAAGCGCCGCACGCCTAATGCAAGGCAAAAACATACAAATCAGAATAGTGATCCCACGCGTCCAGCCCCCGCCCAGCGCTGAACCACTAAAACTAGCAAATCTAGAAGCCAGATACATAGACCAAATAGCCGCCGCTCTAGTAATAAACGAAAAAAGAGCCGCCCTAGCATTGCCGCGCCACAACGGAGAAATAGACTACCGAGGGCTCCTAATAGAAACCCAGGAAGGGCTCGAATGGTGCAGAGACCTATTCACCCACCACTGGAACAAAGCTAAGCCCATATAAGCCAAAGACAGTCAAGCAGCCATGACCATTATCTATAACTTACGGGAGCGTAAGTTATTTACAGGGTCGAAAGTTGCTCTTCAGGCTAGGCGTAAAAACGCGGCTAAAAGAATTTTACAACATTAAAGAAGAGCTAAACAAGTAGCACAGGTAGCACACTATTTTTATAGAGAAAAACAGGGAAATTACGATATACCCGACCTCTCACAGCACAAGCAGCAATAAACATGCAATAACTGGCGAATGTGAGAGCTGTCAATATGAAGTTAAATATAAGAGTATATACTCCTATCTTTCTGTAGGGTGATAAGGTGAGCGGTAAAATTAAAACCAGCATAGTTGTAGACGAGAAACTATGGGAAAAATTCAAGGCAAAGGTAGGCGCAGAGAAAGGGCTGAAAAAGCTCAGCGAAGCAGTCGAAGACGCCATAAAGGAGGACCTGGGAGAAATCATCATAGCCAGCTGGCTTGAGGCACAGCTACCTGGCAAACAAATCCCGAGAAAGGTTACGCCAGTAAAGCCCAAAACAAAGACAAACGCCGCAGCAGTGCTAAGAAGAATGAGGGAGCCAAAAACATGACTACATACTTGGACTCAAGCGCCATAGTTAAAAGATACGTGGCCGAAGCCGGCAGCGACATAGTCGAGGAAATATACGAAGCAACCCTCAACGGCGAGCAGAAAATAGCCTTCTCAGCCTGGAACATAGGCGAAGTACTAGGCGTTCTCGACAGATACTACAGGAGAAAATGGCTAGACAAAAAAGATTACCAAACAGCCCGCATACAGTTCATAGGAGAAACACTAAAACTAATACGGTTAAAACTAGTAAAAATAGTCCCGGTAAAAATAGAGCTATTAACCTACACGTGGAGCCTAATAGAAAAACACCACATATACCAAGCCGACGCCCTCCAAATAGCATCGGCAAAACACGCAGGAGCCACAGACTTCCTAACAGGAGACAAAAAACTAGCCGAAACAGCAGCCAAAGAAGGCCTAAACGCAACCTACCTAGGCTAAACTAAAAACAGATGCACTTTTGAAACAAGACTTCAAGAACTAAAAGCCAGATAATTATAAGAGCGAAAAACAAGTAAAAAATGTGAAGATGCGTGGAGAGGCAGAACGCTGGCTTGCAGAAGCTAAGTGGGACCTAGAAACAGCGAGAATACTCCACAAAAACGGGAGATACAACGCGGCAGCCTTCTACTCCCACCAAGCCGCCGAAAAAGCCGCAAAAGCAATGCTATACAGCGCCAACGAAGCTCCCTGGGGACACAGCGTCAGAATACTCCTACAAAGATACTATGAAGCCAAAGGGAAAACAGCCCCGTCAGACATACTATCCCATGCTAGAGAACTAGACAGACACTACATCCCATCAAGATACCCCAACGCGCACCCAGCCGGAACACCCCACGAAGCATACGACGAAAAAACCTCCCAAAGCGCCCTCCAAGCAGCAGAGAAAATAATCCAGTTAGCAGAGCGTGAACTACATGAAGCCAGAAGAAGCGGAAAAGCTTAAAAACATAGTAAAAAAACTAGGAGAAAAATACAGGCTACATGCCGTAATACTCTTCGGCTCAAGGGCAAGAGGAGACTGGGGACCATGGAGCGACTACGACCTCCTAGTAATAGCGGACTTCCAACAGCCATACCTACAAAGAATAGCAGACGTGCTCGAAACCGTGGGAGACACAGACCTACCCATGGAAATACACCCGTACACACCCCAAGAAGCCGCCGAAATGCTCGAAAAAGCAAACCCCACAATAGTGGACGCGCTAGAAGAAGGAAAACCACTCTACGCAAGCCCAACCCTACAAAAACTAAAAAACCAACTCAAACAACTTAAACAAAAAGGCCTACAAAAAACACATACAACCGTAAAAATACCAACCTAATAAAAAACTTGACAAAACAGCCAGCCAAAAAGCTTAACTAGGCACGCATCAAGAATGCACAGACCACCAAATCTAATCGAATCTCTAATCTTTTCAAAAACCTCATTCAAACCCCTATAATAAATCCTCATAATAAGAGGCGCGAAGAGACGAAGATAAAATGGAAGCAATTTACCACGACTAGCTTCAACGACAAAACCTAGGCACATCGCGGAAAGATTACGAATCATCCAAAAACTCAAAAAACCCAAGATAAACGTCTTGCACGCCATTCCACTCATTAACCCTAAAAACCTACGCAACTCAAAATCAACTGTAGCATCCGCCACAATCCACCTCCCCAAGAAAACCTTGCAGCCACGCGATAAAAAACCGCGTCCTCCTAAACTTCATCTTCCCTCGAGGGGAAAAAGCTCATTAATCCTACGAACAGTACGCCTGGAAGGCTTAACCAACCAAACATCGAAGGCGGCTCAGAATACCCAAAGCCCCACACACTTTTCCATACTTCACGTCCATCAAAAGATAGAAGTAAATTTATTTCTTTATCTACTTATTGTAACTAGCCTGTTAGAAGCACTTTTTAGGGGGTGGAAAAATGAAAGAACTCAAAGAGAGAACTATAGAGAAATTCATGGGTCTACGTAATTATTGGTGGATATTCACGTGCGACATATATGTCCCCGAAGTATTCAAGGTAACAGCCATGTACGTTTGGATTCTAAAGGATTTCTTCGATGGGATACCTTGGGAACTTGAGTGGGCTGCGCTCGTCGATGGATGCTCTAAGTTCCAAGTATGGAAAAGTGTGTTACTACCTATAATTAAGCCCGGCATATCAGCTATAGCCATATTTTCCTTCATGAGCGGGTGGGGAGAATGGTTAATAGCATACACCTATTTACGCGACCCCGAATACTATACCTTCCCCGTTCTCCTCTCCAGCTTAGTTTACGAGTTCAGGTTCGTCAACTGGGGACTCCTAGCCGCTATGAGCCTGTTTTACATCATCCCGACGCTAATAATGTACGCCCTAACACAGAAAACACTGTTAAAGCTACAGCTGGTAGGAGCCGTAAAGGGGTAGGTATCCATGACTATAGAGCAGCTTCTACACGAGAAGCAGGTAAAAGCCCTGAAAGAGCTCAGAGGCATGAGAAAGCCTAAGACGCGGAAATTATTCAAGGCTCTCGCCTACCTCGGCCCAGAAGACTTCCTAGTAACAGGCTACAAGAAAAGCCGCCCCCTCGTGGCATTCAACCCGGCAGCCTATCTCGACGGCGATGATCTACTAATATTCCCTAGGTTCATCTTCGACTACTACAAATATGTGTCCAGCGTCGGGATGATACGAGTAAACATCGAGAAGCTGCTAAGCGGCGACGTAGAGACCCCTATAGAGTCAAAGATAATCCTATGGCCAATAAATTTATGGGAATTCCTAGGCTGCGAAGACCCTAGGGCGTTCAGGGCTTACGGATCTTATTACATATTCTACACGGGTAAAGGATACTTCCTCGAGGGCAGAGAATATATCAGAATGGACGTACTCGGCCTAGCTGAATACGACGACAAGTGGAGGCTAAAAAGGAGAGGCTACTTCACGATAACACATGGGGAGGAGAAGTTTACGCCCAAGTCGAACAAGGACAGCGCTTTTATAAAAACTCAGGGTGGCAAATTTACGTTACTAACCAGGCCGGAGATAAAGAATAATAGAATATGCTGGAGGGGGCTCGCGGATATTAAAGCAATGGAGATAGAAGCTGAAAGCTTAGAGCCCGTACTAGTATTCGAAGACTGGGAACTCAAGGTAGGCTGGTCAACAAATGCCGTTCCCCTCTCTAACAATGAATACCTCGTCGGCTGGCACGGCGTAGTCTTAGAAGACCTATCCTACAGAGACGGGCTTGCAGTAGTAGACGGGGAAGGAAGATTACTCGCGATAAGCGATTACCTCATCGAGCCCCGAGGGTTAATCGAGGAGTACGGAGACCGCCCACTCGTAGTATTTGGCGACGGTTTAGTTTCCTACAAAGATTACCTCTTATGGATTGGGGGGATAAGCGATTACGCCGTCGCAATCTTCATTGCAGAACGCGACAAAGTACTAGAAGAATTAAGATGGATCAGATAACGGCCACCCCCAAACATCATTCTTTATACTACTCCAGCCCGTGCGCCATACAATATACTGCCGGTTCAGATGCAAGAAGAATAGAATACGACGAAATAACCCCCGCCTTTCTTGCTGTCGTAGACACGTAAAATAGGTTACCAAAAATTTGTAGATAGCGAATACTACCGCAACTAGAAGTCCGAGAAAGATTACGAACTTCTTCGCAGTTTCGTCCCCATCCCTGATATATTCAAATATTTAGGCTTAAAACCGAACACAGCGCTCAACAGCTCATAAAGAAGGCGTAGAGAACAGTCTATAATTAATAATAATATGTATTATACCACCAATTTATGGGACAAAAATCCAATAAATGTTGTCAAACCCTTTCTACAAAAAACGCGTCCCAGCTCCTACTATAGAAGATAAAAGCCGAAATTAATAAGCAGGAATCGCCAGAATAACTATGAAATGCTGGATGAAAAAGAATACAACCGCTGGATAAACCAGGCAAAACACACGCTTAAATCCGCCATCAGAGACGCCGAAGCAGGAGACTACGCGTGGGCATGCTTCAAAGCTCAGCAAGCAGCCGAGTACGCTTTAAAAGCACTACTGTGGGGAACAGGCAGACCAAGCTACGGCCACGCCCTCATAAGACTAGCTCGGGAAGCCGGGCTGGCTGGCGAAATACTTGAAGAATCCGCGAGGCTTGACAAGTACTACACAGCCCCAAGGTACGCCGACATGTGGAGCGAAGGAAGCCCCCACGAATACTACACAAAAAGCGAAGCCAACGAAGCAATAAAATACGCCCAAAAAATAATTACACACGTAGAAAAAGAATGGCGCAAACTGAAGTCATACAAAGGAGAATCCAAGAAAGAAACAGAAGAATAAAGCAGGCAGAAAGCTACGCGGAAGAAATAACCAAAAGACTAGGCCCAATAACGGCAGTAATCATAGGCTCAACAAGCAGAGGAGACTTCAACGCCTGGAGCGACATAGACGTCGTAATAATATCACCCAAACTGCCCGAAAACCCTCTCAGAAGAATAGACGCAATCAGCTCAACAAGCTATCCAGACATAGAACCCATACCACTACGCCCCCAAGACGCAGAAAGACTAGCAAGAAAAAAAGCACCAGTAATCACCGAAATAATCCAAGGAATAATCCTAAGAGACGACCTATCAATAATCCCCAAACTCAAAAAAATATATCACGAAAAAACTCATTAGCCTACCACTACATCCAACAACCTCGTCAAACAGCTCAGCACTAGCCCAGCAATCATAAATAAACCAATCATCAAAGCCTACCCCTACTCAAAAATATTTAAGACTTTTCCATATAAACTCTGAATCATTAAACAAAAACCAACCAGCCGCAACCGCTTTTTTAGCCGAGCGCTAACTGGTAACGGAGAAGTTTATATGGGACTTTAGGTTATGGGTACCATGGTTATGGGTATCACGGTACCCAGATCAGAAGTTAAGGAGATCGAAGAGCCTAAAGGGTGGGTGCTCGTATTTGGGAGAAGAAAGACCGGAAAAACCTTCCTCGTAAGGAAGCTCATGCGCCACGACTACTATTTCTTTGTAACGCGCGGCGGGGAAATCTTTGACGCAACAGGGGAAGGCATAGAAATTCTCTCCTACCAAGCCTTCAGGGAGAGAATTCGAAGGCTAATAGAGAAGCGGGCAGTCATAGTCATAGACGAGTTTCAAAGACTTCCAGGCGAATTCCTCGACTTCCTACACTTCCTCAAGCCGTCAGCGAGGGCCAAGCTGGTTCTAGTGGGGTCAAGCATGCTCGTC
>JAPDKD010000128.1 GCA_029258735.1 archaeon
TTCGTTTATCGCCTATTTATTCTTTTAAATGTATACTTTGCTTCGTGCTTCTATGCTAGCTGAGCTTTTCCGAGCTTAGCCCGGGGCATCGGCTGAGAAGCAAGAAAAGCTAAGAAAGACTTGCACATTTATTGGCGTCTTTTTCGAAAAGCTTAAATATTCCTTTATATAGTTTCTTCATTGTATGAAAAAAGAAGCGAGCAAATATTTATTAGTACTTGTTATTCTAACTACCTTAACTGTTACCTGCATTTCCCCCGCTTACTCACAACCTTTACCAAGAGATAGAACAGTATACGTAGTAATTGGACGTCCTCAAGATCCAACAAACTTTAATATTTATGCACCCGGTGTGTCAAGGTCCTCAACAGGTCTGCATCAGATGATATATGAATACTTTTTCTATATAAACTTCGAAACAGGCGAATACATACCATGGCTAGCGACGGATTATGAATATTCATCTGACTACAAGAGCATAACCGTTTATTTAAGAAAGGGTGTGAAATGGAGTGATGGTGTACCATTTACCGCTGATGATGTTGTCTTCACTTATAATCTTCTCTTAAAGCACCCTGAAATGATATGGGCTTCAGAAGTTGCTAAATATGTGAAGTCCGTCGAAAAAATAGATGATTACACAGTTAAAATAAATCTAAAGTTTTCGAACCCAAGATTCCACTTAGTAAGAGAAGCATTTCCGGTAGTAAGAGTATGGGGTGGTTTAACAATACTGCCTAAGCATATATGGGAAAAATACGCGGATAATCCTGTTGCCTTTAAGAATAATCCTCCAATAGGTACAGGGCCGTATAAATTATTAAGCGCTTCAGAAACTACGTTCATCTATGAAAGGAGAGATGACTGGTGGGCTACAGAATTATGGGGGATTAGGCCAGCACCCAAATATGTAGTGTTTAGGTATTTCGGACCAGAAGAAAGCGTAGCAGCAGGTCTTGCATCTAATGATATTGACATAGTACCTATTGGACAGCTTTCACTAGGTACCTTTAAGAAAGTAACTGGAATGAATCCATATGTTAGGTCATGGTTAAGATCAGAACCTTATGCTTGGCGCGATCCATGTCCAAGAGCTCTAATGATTAATAACGCTAAATATCCATGGAGTCTAAAAGAAGTAAGATGGGCAATCTCTCGTTTAATAGACAGAGAAGCTGTTGTTAGATTAGCTTACGAGGGAATTACAGAGCCGAGCTGGGGCGTCTTCCCCTACTTTGGAGGACTTAAACCCTATTTTGATGCAATTAAAGACCTGATAGATAAATATGAACCAACAAAGTATGATCCTAAAGAGGCCGAAGAAATATTTAAGTCATTAGGTTTCACAAAGGGCTCTGATGGTGTCTGGGTTACACCTAATGGCACACGTTTGAAGATGGTATACTTGGTTAATGGTGAAGGTATCGAAGGAATGAAAGTATCTCAAGTGATTGCTGATCAGTTAAGAGCTGGAGGAATAGACGTCGAGCTGAAAATATTAACTGGACCAGCACAGTCAGATGCTAGACTGAGAGGAGAATGGGATGCTGCATATCAATGTTTCTGCCCTGGTGATACTGACCCGTACGATAACTTAGAATTATTCCATAGTAAATACTACGTTCCACTCGGTGAAAGAGCCCCCTGGTACGAGAGAAATTCGTTCAGATACAAAAACCCAGAATATGATAAGATAGTAGATGAGCTAGGCAGAACTCCGCCAAGCAATCTCGACAAATGTATCGAGCTATTCCGCGAAGCGATGGAAATATGGTTTGAAGACCTTCCAGTAATCCCAGTTGCCCAAGCTCCCGCCCTTATAGCAGTTAATACATATTATTGGACCGGATGGCCTACAGCAGATAATCCTTGGAACATGCCTGTCAGTTGGTGGGCTACGTTTAACCTTGTCATAAATGGCTATAAGTCGCCTAAAACCGGAGAATGGATCGGCGGATTAAAGCCTCGTAACATACAATATGCAACAGTATACTTTACAAAGGACACACCAAGGTTTAGAGGTATAGATTTGCAATGGTATGGTCCATTTAAGGCTGGTGACGCTGCCAGAATACCAGATGATGATGCAGAATTCTGGATATCCAAAGGCTATGCTTCATTAAAACCCATAATACCTAAACCAGAACTCCCAGAAATAGGAACAATTACACAAAGCCTAGAAGACATTAAAAGCGATTTGAGTGACCTTAACAATAACATTAATGCTTTAATTTCGAAACTCGATGCATTAAGCGGACAGTTCTCCGCCATTATAGCGCTACAGGTTATAACATTAATATTAATACTTATAGCAATTGCATTAATGTATAGAAAAAAGTAAAATCTAAATATCATTATTTGTATTTTATATTTTTTGTTATCATAATTCTACTAAAGGTTTTTAAGGCTGATTTTTTAATTTTTCTTGAAGCTGGAGGGATAAAAGGCTTGCCTCATGATGATACACTCTTATATGTACAAGAGCTTAAAGCCTACTATAAAACTCCTAACGGATTAGTTAAAGCTGTCGACAATGTAAGCTTTACTGTAAGACGAAATGAAATATTTGGAATAGCGGGAGAATCTGGCTGTGGAAAATCAACATTAGCCATGGCAATTCTAAGACTTTTAAAACCTCCTGGATTTATAAATGGAGGCAAAGTTCTATTTAAGGGAAAAAATTTACTTAAACTTTCTCCTAAGGAGCTTAGGGAAATTCGTTGGAAAAGCTTGTCATATATACCTCAAAGTTCTATGAACGCGCTAAATCCAGTATTAAGAATAAAGGATCAATTTATAGATATGTTTAAGGAACATGGAATAAAAAAAGAAGAGAAAGAATACGAAGAAATGATTAAAGAATTATTAATCAACGTAGGTTTAGCACCAGAAGTTATGAATATGTATCCTCACGAGCTAAGCGGCGGCATGAGGCAAAGAACAATTATTGCTATGGCAATAGCTTTAAGACCCGAACTTATAATTGCTGATGAACCAACTACTGCTCTAGATGTTGTCATTCAGCGAGGCATAATTCAGCTTCTTTCTGAGATTAGAAGGAAGTACAATATAGCAATTATACTAATAACGCATGATATGGCAGTTCATGCAGAACTAGCTGACAGAATAGGTATAATGTATGCTGGGAAAATAGTAGAAATTGGAAGTACCTATGAAATATTTAAAAAGCCTCTTCACCCTTATACAGATGCTTTAATAAACTCAATACCTATATTAGGTGTAAAAAAGACTCTCAAAGGGATTAAGGGATTGCCTCCAGATCTTAAAAACCCTCCCCCTGGATGCCGATTTCATCCGAGATGCCCAATGGCCATGGAGATATGTAAGTTACAAGAGCCCCCTCTTATATCTATTAATAATAGAAAAGTTGCTTGCTTCCTTTATAGGTGAGAAATCATGATAGAAGTTCGGAATTTAACAAAAGTTTTTACAAGTGGGTTTTTAAAGAAAACGAGGATTGTGGCCGTTGATAATGTTAGTTTCAAATTATATGATAAAGCCCCTACTATATTAACTTTAGCAGGAGAGAGTGGAAGCGGCAAAACTACTATAGCAAAACTTATACTTGGTTTCATAAAACCTACAAAAGGCGAAGTATTATATAAAGGAAAAAATATATGGAAAATGTCAAATGCAGAATGGAAAGAATACAGAAAAAATGTCCAAGCAGTTTTTCAAGATCCTTATTCCTCATTTAATCCTTTAAAAAAGATTGACGACGTTTTGTGGACGCCAATAAAAAAATTTAAAATAACCCAATCAAAAGATGAAGCTTTAGAACTTATCAATAAATCGCTTGAAGCTGTTGGGTTAAGGCCTAATGAGGTATTAGGCAAATATCCTCACGAACTTAGCGGAGGTCAAAGACAAAGATTAATGTTAGCGCGAGCTTTTCTAATAAAGCCCTCATTAATAGTTGCTGATGAACCTGTCTCAATGATTGACGCGTCATTGCGGGCTAATATTTTAAACCTTATGTTAGATTTAAAGAGAAAACTTGGAGTGTCCTTTATTTACATAACTCATGATCTTTCAACGGCTCATTATGTAAGCGATCAAATTATAATTCTTTATAGAGGAAGCATAATGGAAATGGGAGCTGCCGATAAAGTAATTTATTCCCCTAAACATCCCTATACAAAAATTCTTATCGAGTCAATACCCGTTCCGGACCCCTCTAGAAGGTGGAGAAAAAAAATAGTTATTCCAGAAACTCGTCTAGAGCAAATAAAAAGTTCTGGTTGCAAGTTTTACAATAGATGCCCTGTTAAAACAGCTAAATGTATAACACCTCCACCTTTAATAAAAATAGAAGAAAATCATTGGGTAGCATGTCATAGATATTCATAGCCTCTCTAAACTTTTTTAGACTTTGGATTAATTATTTCATCTAATCCTACGTGTAAAATATAAAGTGAAAAGAATACTATTATTAGCGTAACAACAGGAGGGAATATCCACCACCACATACCCCGAAATATAGCAGAATAGGAGAGAGCCCAATAAATCATGACGCCAAGCGTAACATCTCTTTGTGGACCTAAACCTAAAATTGAAAGCCCAGCCTCAGTTAATACTGCTGAAAGAAAAGCGTTAATAAAGTTTGCGCCCATCCATTGAAACATATGAGGCATTAATTCTTTAACAATTATTTCCATGCTTCCCATTCCTGAAAGTTTTGAAAGATAAACAAATTCCCTTCTTTTCAAACTCATTGCTTGAGCCCTCACCTGCCTAGCTGGCCATGACCAGTTAGTGATACATATTATAAGCGCCATGGTCTCAACGGTAACTCCACCACTTATCAATGCTGCTATTAATATTAGAAAGAGTAATGATGGCACTGAAAGAAAAACATCTACTATAACGTTTATAACTTTATCAATAAAACCCCCGTAATAACCACTTATGAACCCTATTGTTGCTCCAATAATCGTGCCTAAAGTAGCAGCTATAAATCCTATTTTATAAGAATTTTGAATTCCTCTAAAGAGTTGAGCTAGAATATCTCTTCCAAGGCAATCAGTTCCCATAAAGTTCTTCGTGTTTGGTGGCAAGGCTGGTTCAAAGCTTCCAGTTCTATAATATTCTGAGGGTAATATAAATGAACCTATAATAGAGATGAAATATATGAAAGCTACTGTAAAAGCACCTGCAAAGAACTTTTTGTTTCCTTTAATTTTGCTAAGATGTCTATAAATTTTCGTGGATTTCAAGTCTCCTCACCATAACGAATTCGAGGGTCGATTAATGGATATACTAAGTCTATAATAAAGTTCGCTAAGGCTACCGATAATATTATCAGCAAAACGCAACCTTGAATTAAGGGATAGTCTAGGCTCTTAATGGCATTATATAGTAGCCATCCCATGCCTGGATATGCAAAAATAACTTCTGTTAAAAGTGCTCCGCCCACTATTCTACTTAAAGCTATTGCAAGCCCTGTAGTTTGAGGCAGAATAGCATTTCTAAAAGCGTATTTCCACATTATAGTTTTCTCGCTTAGTCCTTTTGCTTCAGCCATTAGTATGTAATCTTCTCCTTTCACTGTAGTCATCATGGAGCGCATGCTTAGATACCACCAGCCAAGAGATGTTAATATTATGCTTAAAGCTGGTAATATTGAATGCCAGATTATATTAAGCACATATTCAAGAGTGAATCCTTTAAGCTCTATTCCTGGGGTGTATCCTCCTGAAGAAGGAAATCCAAAACCGAGAGTTTGTCGTAGATAATAGGAAAAAAAGAAGAGTAATAGAATGGCAAATATATAGTATGGAATAACATATAATAGTAATGCGAAGTATGAAAATAATCTTGAGAGGATTGTATGCTCGCCTTTCCAGCCTATAAGAGCACCCAAGATGGTGCCTATTATCCAACTAAGTATTGTTGTAACGCTGAGCAACCCAATAGTCCAAGGTATAGATCTTGATATGAGCTCAGCTACAGTAGTGGGAAAGCTACCTATAGAATACCCTAAATTTCCTCTTAGAAGTTCTTTAATAAAACTAATATACTGCGTAAAAAGATCTTTGTCTAATCCAAATATTTTCTTATATTCTTCTACTAGTTCTTGAGCGCCCACACTAGCTCCCATCTGAGACATTTTCATGAGTATAGCATCCATAGGATTCCCTGGAACAAGTCTCGGAATTATGAATACAATGCTAATTGCGATCCAAACTGAAAAGGCTAGCGTTATAGCTCGTCCTAGCAAATATCTAGCATACGTAGTCATAGTTTCCTCTTTATATTTTATAGATCTTTAAATATAAATATTTTAAATGACTTATTCAATAAATGTGCGAGGCTTTCTTAGCTTTTCTTGCTTCTCAGCCGATGCCCCGGGCTAAGCTCGGAAAAGCTCAGCTACATAGAAGCACGAAGCAAAGTATACATTTAAAAGAATAAATAGGCGATAAACGAAAAGCGAAAAGCACCCCCAGCTGCCAAGCGACCCGCTAAGCGGGCCAAGCAGCCGCAAGCCGCCTAAGCAAAGCGCGGCCCAGCCCGGGTAAAGCATCCGCCCGAGGCGCCGCCTAAGCGCCGGCAAGCCGCCGAAAAGCTCAGCCAAAACCGCGGCCAGCAGCGCAATGGCGAAAAGCAGCGGCCGCCTCTCCAAGCTGCGCAGCCTGCAGGGAGGCATCAACTCCTTAGCCGAGCGGAAAACCAGCTCAACCCGCCATCTCCTCCTGTAGAGCTCCGGGCCAAGCCACGGGCCGGCGGAGATCAGCATGGCGCCGACTGCCTCCCGGGTCTTAAGCAGGACGCGCCAAGCGTACAGTTCGCGGTTCGCGTATTCGACGGGCACGGGAGCGCCGAGGGACTCGCTCTCGAGCCTCTCCCCAGAGCTCGGCGTGCCACCGCCTGTTAGCCCTCACCAAGAAGCCCGCCAACGCGCCTTCCTTGAGCTTTTCGAGGAGAAGCTCCAAGCATCTGCGGCCGCTGAACTCCGCGTCTGCCACGGGCACAGAGCCCCTGGGCAGCTCCTCCAAAAGCTTTTCAAGCGTGTCTGCGGGGGAGTCCGCCAGCCCCTCGGGCCCTACTGCAACCGCTGTTCGGCCCGGCGTGTAGGCTACAAGCATTTTTAGGCCTCCGCGCCTCAGGCGTCCTGCCAAGCTCTTGCTGGAGGCTGGCGGGAAGGTGAAGTCTACGGCGCATAGCTTGCCGCTTCTTAGGCTTGGCTTTAGCGCCTTTCTCAGGGCTTTGGGCGCGGCTTCGGGCTTCGCTTTGGCGAGGCGCCTTGCGGCGTGTGTGGTTTATGCCGAGTTTTCTGGCTGCTTCTGTCGGCGTTTTGTGGGCTTCGAGCATTTCCGCGATGGCTACGGCTATTTCTTTGTGCTTGCTGGCGTGCCTGCTTCGCTACTGGCAGCGTGTGCGTTAGAAATATTTTTAGGGTTTTCGCTGTTTGCTTGGGGCTGGCTGGGGGTTTGCTTGGTGCTTGCATTGCGCTTGGATTTGCCCAGCCAGCCCTATAAGCTTTAAGCAGTTAGCTAAAAATATCAAAAAGACTTGCACATTTATTGGTCTTTTTCGAAAAGCTTAAATATTCCTTTATATAATTTTTTCATCGTATGAAAAAAGAAGTGAACAAATATTTATTAGTACTTATTATTCTAACTAC
>JAPDKD010000133.1 GCA_029258735.1 archaeon
GTGATCTCCTTCGGAATAGGGCAGCCAGACTTTCCCACGCCGCCCCACATAAGAGAGGAAGCCAAAAAGGCGCTAGACAAGGGGATAACCGGCTATGGGCCAAGCGGAGGCCTGCCCGAGCTGCGGGAAGCAGTAGCCGAGTGGATAAACAGCCAATACGGGACGGACGTGAAACCGAGTGAGGTAATAATAACCGCAGGCGCCAAGGCCGGGATATTCCTCTCCCTAATGGTCACCCTCGAACCGGGAGACGAGGTAATAATCTCCGACCCAAGCTACCCCGCATACGAAAGCGTCGTAAAATTCATGGGCGCAAAGCCCGTGCCCGTGCCCCTAAGAGAAGAAAACAACTGGGCCTTCAACGTAGAAGACATAGAGAAAGCCACTACAAGCAGGACGAGAATAATCATACTCAACTACCCCCACAACCCGACAGGAGCCACGCTCACCAAGCAGCAGCTCGACGAAATAATGGAATTAGCCAGAAGGAAGGATATAATGGTGCTCGCCGACGAAATATACGACCACTTCCTCTACGACGGAACCCACACCACAACCCTCTCATACCCCGGCTGGAGAGACTACGTGATACACGTGAACGGATTCTCCAAAACCTTCTCCATGACCGGGTGGAGGCTAGGCTACGTCGTAGCCAATGAAAAGCTACTGGAACGCATGGCCACCGCAGCCAACAACATCTACTCCTGCCCGCCAACCTTCAATCAAGTCGCCGCCATCCACGCCCTTAAAGCGGGCCTGGTCTGGTTCAAGCCATACTACGAGGACTATAAGGCCCGCAGAGACCTAATCGTAAAGGAACTCTCATCGATCGAGGGGGTATCTGTCGTGAAGCCTCAGGGAACATTCTACGCCTTCCCCAACGTGGACGGGCTACTTAAACGCATAAACTACCCCAACGCCGAGAAGATGGTCGTAGACCTGCTCTTCGACACGGGCGTGCTCCTGCTACCGGGCACAGCGTTCCCCTTCAAGGCGGGTAAGAGACACCTCAGAACGGCGTTCACAATACCCCAAGACAAGATAAGGGAAGGTATGCGGAGGTTCCGCGAATGGGTTGAAGAGAAGGCAAAAGCCTAATTATAGTTAAAAATTTACCGGTCTCTCTTCTTACTTTTTTAAAGAAAGGTCTTATTATTTAAACATTTAATTGCGATTTTCTAAACATACTAGGACCTTTTTGAAAAATAACGGCTAGGTATATTTTATATAACAGGCATCCTATTTTAATACATGGTGCTAAAAAATGAGGACAAATAGCCGTGAAAACGTCAAAATACTGAAGGAAAGAACACTTAAACAGGCTTTAATATTAATCTCAATATTGTTCAGCGTTAGAGCATCGTCAAAACGTCACAAAGAAGAGAAAAACGCGGGCGGAGGCAAAAGGATACCGGACCCCCTACCCGGAGTAGAGGCGGGGTGAGAACATGGGCCGCGTAAGACTTGATCTCGGAATACTCGTAAGCGCAATAAACACAGTCCTAGACCAGCTAAACATGACCCTAACCTACAACGTAAAAGACCTAGCCCGCAAGCTCAACGTATCCTACACAGTGGCGTGGAGAATAGTCGAGAAAATAAAGGGCCGGCGAATGGCCCTGCTAAAAGCAATAGTAAACTACGAAATACTCGGCCTCTCACTGGTAACTGGCATAGCTGAAATAAGAAACGAAAACTGGCTAGAAGACGCCAAAAAGCTAACCTACATACACTACTACGCTCCAGCCTACGGCACAGGAGGCAAAAAAGCCCTATTCGTCCTATACCCGCCCAAGGGGCTAGAAAACGAGTCCCTCAAAGCGGTAGAGAAAGTAATAGGCCCCGTCACAGAGCACTACCTAATGGACAGAGCCCTACCAGCGAAGATTGAAAAGAACGGCTGGCCCCCCAAGCTGGACTGGTCACGCGTGCTAGAGAACTGGTACAGCATATACGCCCCGTCCCAGCGAGTCTCCGGCACAGTAAAGTTCGACTCAACAGACCTCCTTGTGCTGTCGAAGCTCCAGGAGCAGGGCCTGTGGAAAGTAATAGACCTGGCCAGAGAAGTAAAGCTGGCAAGGAAGACTATGGAGTACAGGCTTAGGCAGCGCATACGCTGGATGGTCACAGGCTTCAAGGCCGACATGTGGAGCTTCGCGAAAAACGCGCCAGTAATAGCCATAATAGCTGAGAACAGGGGCTTCGAACAGCTCTCAGGCCTAGCCTCAATACCCTACCCCAGCGCAGTCCTAATAGGCAAAAACTCCGCCGCAGCATTCGTAGCTGTACCCTTAGAGGAGCAGTACCCATTCCTAAGGGCGCTAGCCAGACACATAGACAGGTGGAAGCTATACTTCATAGATATTGAGCACGCGAGAAAGTTCACCGTGCCTATCTCCGCGGTGACTGAAAGGGGGACCTGGAAGAGAGAGCTTCTAAAAGAGTAAGGGGGGTTCATCAAAGACCAATATCGTCACCACTTCAGCCTGACGTGCACAAGTCATCCCCAAGCTATAATTTCCACTTTGTTTTTAAAGTTCTTAACCCATAAAACTTAAGTACCATAAAAACCTCTTCTTTCGAATCTTTTCGCATTAAAATTTTTATAACTGTTGATGTTTTTGTTAGATTTTTAAACTAAAATATATGTTTTCAATTTATTATTTTCAAATTAATGGTAAAATTTATAGGCAACATAAAGTAATGTAAAATAGATATGTTGACAGATACGAGCTTCTTCGACAAAAAATATCACCCGGAGAGAAAGCTTTTCCTACTAACACTGGAGATAGCGTTGCCCATAGACATAAAGAAAATCTCAGACAGACTAATCAAGTTCAGAATAAAGCTCCTAACAACCCTGATACAGGCAAACCCTGAGCACAACACTGCAAACATAACCGTAATCCTCGATTACACAGACGCGACAATAACCCCCGCCAGCCACGTAATCCTCCTAAGGCAAATGCCGGAAGTAAAAAACGTCAGGCTAATAAACATGCCCCTCGCCTACGGCGAAGCCAGAATGGTCGCACTACCAATAAGGTTCTTTCATCAAATATTCAAGCTACTCCGCCAGCTCGGCGCCACAGGGCTATCCCTAATGTACAACATGGGATACCTCGCAGGCAGAGAAAGAGCCCAAGTCTTCAGACAAATAACCGACTCAAACGAAGAGCTACTGAGAATATTCCTGAGCTACGAGGCTGCCCTAGGAACCGGGAGGTTCACGCTAAAGAGCCACATGCCGAGAAAGCGATGCGTAATAGAGGCATATGACCTCTACGAATGCGTAGGAGTAAAGTCTAGGGAGCCCAACAGCCACCTATTCCGCGGCCTACTCGCAGGCTTCCTAACCGAACTATGGGGACGCGAAGTAATGGTAACCGAAACAAAATGCATAGCGAAGGGCGACGAAGCCTGTGTCTTCGAAGCCCGCGCAAGAGAAGAAGTAAAAAGCTAGCCTTCAAACCTTAACGAGTAGAGGAACAAGGCCGCCACCGTTTTCGCGTCATTAATCTTCCCCTCCTTCACAGCCTTTACAAGCTCCCCAAGAGGGGCTGAACGCACCATAATAACCTCGTAGTCCTCCCGCCTAGGACTAGTCCTCTCAAGGTCAAAAGCAGCATAGACAAAGAGAACCTCGTCCATAACCCCGGGAGAAGAATACAAAAACCCGAGATACTCGAGCCTGCCCGCCCTATAGCCGGTCTTCTCCTCCAGCTCCCTCCTAGCGGCATCTTCGGCTGACTCGCCCAGCTTATCAAGAGTCCCTGCAGGCAGCTCAACAATCCACCTGCCTATAACAGGCCTATACTGCTCAATATACACGATCCTGTCGCCCAGCACGGGCACGACAACAACGGCTCCAGGATGGTGAACCTTCTCAACCACGATGCGCCTGCCGCTTCTCAAGAACTCTAACAGCTGTAGCGAAATCTTCTTACCCGTGTAGATAGTTCTCTCACTCACTTTCTCCAAGCCGAAGCACCGAGACTCAACGCCGCGAGCATATATAAGGAAAACCCAGATAATATGCGGAGAAAACCATGCGAACCTACATAACCGTCATAGGAGGAAGCCGCGTAGAAGACCCCAAGGTGCTAGAAGCAGCCGAAAAAGTAGGCCAACTCATAGCGGAGAAAGGAGCAATACTGGTATGCGGAGGCAGAGGAGGAGTAATGGAGGCAGCCGCTAGAGGCGCCAAGAAGGCAGGCGGCCTAACAGTCGGAATACTCCCCGGCCAAACAAGGGCAGAAGCAAACCCATACATAGACGTCGCAATACCCACAGGCCTATCATGGGCCAGAAACGCTGTAAACGTCCTAGCAGGAGACGCCGTAATAGTAATAGGAGGAGCCGCCGGAACCCTATCAGAAATAGGGCTAGCCCTAGCCTACCAAAAACCAGTAATAGCCCTAAAAGGAACAGGCGGAGCAGCCGACATGCTCGCAGAAAAGGAAATAAACGGCCACCTCGTCCACGGAGTCAGCACACCCCAAGAAGCCGTAGAAAAAGCTCTAAAACTCGCAGCAATATAGAACCTAATGCACAAGCTCATGGAAGCAATAAATAATTAAAACCACTAAACAAAGAGAAAACAGTAGTCCCTACGTCGTAGAAGTAAAATCCAAGGCAGAGCTAGACCATCTAGAACAATCTCAGAAAAAGTAAAAACAGTCGAAAAAGTACTAGAAAACCAGTAGAAAAACCCTCTAGTAGCCGCGCGCTTCTGAGTCGAGACACTTAGTCAGGAACGCGGTAAGATTCGTAGACCTAGAAACCCTCCTATCAGCCGCCAAACACGTCGACCCCCATATTTCTAAGAGGCTACGCAGACCGAGGACTAGATGGGCTAGAAGTCATCTTTGGAGTCCTTCTCCTGAAAGCGCCTACCCACGCAGCGTATACCTCCTATGAGGCAATCACGAAGACCCAAACGTAAACGCCAGATACGGCTTCTAGATGAGCTCGAAGAAATGCTCGCGAGCTAAGCGGCAAAACTAAAACCTGCAAATACAGGAGCCTTAGGAGCTAGCCGACAAGATATTGGAGGACATAGCGGGAAAATCTACGCCTGCATGCCAGTAGTAGCCCTAGTCCAAACAAGCCACCACAAAGTCCTAGCCCTACACGGAGGCCCAACCCAAGACCTAACATCCCAGAAAGCCGCCCAGCTATCAATGCAGCTAACCCCCACAGACGAAGTCCTAGTAGACATACTCTGGAGCGACATATGCGAAGGAGTAGAGGAACCACTGCCGAGCTACCGCAGAGCAGGCAAAATATACGGCCAAAAAGGTCGAAAAAGCCCTCAAAAACTTCGGCGTAGACATAGTAAGAGCCCACGAAAAAGCAGAGGGAGCAGCAGAAATGTTCCAAGACAAGCTATACACGATATTCTCCTTAAGACACTATAAAATAACCCCAGCCTTTCTAGCAATAAACAAAAAACCACAAAAAAATACTTACATAACAAACAAAGCCGAGTAAAACCAATTCTATGATCAGGGTTACAGACATAAACTACAACAGATGCTCAGGCTCAACCTTAACTTCCAATGAACCTTACATAATTCTAAGCCCTCTTTACTTTAAAGTTATACTTTAAAGTAGTCTACTCTAAGTAGATAAATATCGACGCAGCTTAAAAGAACCAGTTTTTCTATCACCTTTTCCTGAGAGAATTTAAGCTTTCCCTCGACAACTTCGTTCTAATACGGTTCAAACGATGCTAAAGGAACAATTAGTATTTAATAAAGGCTTCCCCCACGTATCGCATAGGATTTAGATCATGGTGTTATTGCCCGGTTACAACTACTTGGAAGTCGTGCCTAGAAGGCGCGGCGGCAGGCCTACGGTAAGGGGGACACGCGTCACCTTCGACGATATCTTAGACATGCTAGCAGCCGGCTGGAAACTGGAGGAGACCACAGAAGAGCTAGAAATACCCCTAGAAGCCATTTACGAAGCCCTAAGATACGTCGCGGAGATAGCTAGGTGGGTTACAGTAGTTGCTGAAGCTACTGGCTGACGAGAACATGTCTAAGCGTTTACCTGTAGAAGTCTATATGCGTGTTCTCATGCAGTTCTTAATGAATCCTACGCAATTCCGAAGTTTATCTACGATAAAGTATATACTTTAGAGTAGACTACTTTAAAGTAGATAAAAATGCGCCGCAGAAAATTCGTGGACCGAGAAAGGGAGATCACGTTCCTTGAGGAGGCTTATCGAAGGCCGGGCTCCCAACTCATAGTGATATACGGTCGCAGGAGAATAGGCAAAACAGAGCTAATATTGAAATTCTTAGAGGGAAAGCCGCATATATACTTCCTCGCCGATGAAGAGCCCGAAGAGACCCAGATAGCCCGATTTGCCAAGCAGGCAGCCGGCGCCCTAAACCAGCCTCTGTTCGCCTTGGCAAGGTACAGGGACTGGGGAAGCCTCCTAGAAGCTGTAGCTGTCTCCGCATCGAAACTAAAGGAAAAACTCATAATAGCAATAGATGAGATGCCCTACCTCATATCAGTAAACAAGGCTTTTCCCTCGATACTTCAGCGCGCATGGGATCTACACCTCTCAAAGGCAAACGTCATGATGATACTCGTAGGCTCCAGTGTAGCAATGATGGAAACCGAAGTCCTCAGCTACAAATCCCCACTATATGGTAGAAGAACGGGTCAATGGCGCGTAGACCACCTTCCCCTAACCAGTCTCCTACAGTTCCTGCCAAGCTACTCCAAGCAAGACTTGGCAAGAGTCTGGGGTGCGGCTGGCGGAGTCCCGCAATACCTGGAGTTCTTCGACGACTCTGTCAGCTTCTGGGAAAACCTTCAAAAACTTTATTTCTCCAAGGGTGGGCCACTATACGAAGAAGCCGAGTTCCTTCTAAGGGAGGAGCTGAGAGAGCCACGCAACTACAAGGCCATAATAGCAGCCATAGCCAGCGGATGCACAAAGCTAGGCGAAATATGTAGCCACACCGGGCTAGACAGGGGACTAGTATCAAAATACCTCCAAACACTCGAAAGGCTCTCCATAGTCCAGAAACTAACCCCGCTGCTCTCCTCGCCCACGACAAGGAGAAGCATGTACAGAGTGGCAGACCCCTACTTCAACTTCTGGTTCAGATAT
>JAPDKD010000113.1 GCA_029258735.1 archaeon
ATAGGCCGGCAATGTATTTCCTGTATTTTGGAGGTAGGGGAACGTATGGAGTTATGAAAGGCAGCCTAACCTGCCCTCCGTGGGTGTGCCCTGCAAATACGAGACTTGCGCGGCCGGCTGCTTCCCCTATTATCTGTGGCGAGTGTGCCAGTAGCAGCCTTACTCCTTCGCCGGCTCTGGCCTCTGCCTTACCTAAGTTGTCGTATCCTAGATAGGGGTCGTCGACGCCCAGCAACCAAACTCCCTGTTCAAGCTTATGTGCCTCGTTTGTTAGCAGATTTGCGCCAATTTTTTCTATGCTTTTCCCGACTTCCTCTATTTCTGTTCCGAGTATGGAGTGGTCCCAGTTTCCCCAGACCAGGTATAGCGGTGCTGATTCCGTTAAGCTGCTCAGAAACTCTTCTGCGTCTTTTAAGCCAGCCTTACTGGAAACTAGATCACCCGTGAAAAATACGTAGTCGGGGTTGAAGCCCTTAACCTCCTCAACCGCTTTTCCATATACCAAAGGCGAAGCCGACGGAAAATGAGAGTCAGAAAGGTGAGCAATCTTTAGGGAAAAACCTAGGTTGTCACTTAACCGTAGCCTAACCATGTTGACCCAGAGAATGGCTCGGGGCTCTATGGCCACCGCGTCTAGAACGAGTCCGCCCGCGGCCGCAGCTAGGAGCGCTAGAAAGCGGCGCCTAGTCAGCTTCACCGGGTTCGCCTCCGCGCTACTTCCACAGGTATTCCTCCACTACTGGGCTCCACCACTCCTTCCTCGGAAGTAGCTTTTCTCCATTTGAGAAGCCGTCTCCCCTGTCAGCTAAGAGCTTGATCAGCTTTTTCCTCCAATGTTTAACCCTGTCTTTGTAGGCGGCGTCTTCGGCTAGGTTGTGGAGTTCCTGCCTGTCCTCGTCTAGGTTGAACAGCATTTCCTCGTTCCTGGCCGGGAACCATATGTATTTCTCGTGGCCGTCTGTAAGGTAGTGCATCGCCTCCTGAAGGCTGTAGCACGGCGAGTGCTCGCCGTGGATGTATTCTCTCCAAGGCTCGCCCCGTATGGCGTCGAAAAGGCTTTTACCCGTCATGCCCGGTATGGGTTCGATACCAGCCGCGTCTAGTATAGTCGGCATTATGTCTTGTAGTCCCACTACGTGGCTGAATACTCCGCTGGGTAGGTCCCAGTCCTTTGGGTACTTTATGAGGAGGGGGATGCGAGCCGAGCCCTCGTATGCGTAGGTCTTTCTGTGGAGGTGGTGGTCTCCCATCATGTCCCCGTGGTCTGACGTGAATATGATTAGAGTTTCGTCTAGGACTCCTAGGTCGCGGTGTAGGGAGGTTAGTAGTCTCCCGATTTGGCAGTCTATGAAGTTTATCATGGCCATGTACGCGGCCCTCATGCGGTGCGTCTGCTCCGGCGTCAGCCTGCCGTACCAGGCAGTTATTGGCAGCCCGGGGTTGGGGACGTCGTATTTTTTCGCCCATTCGCCTACGGGGGGCTCAGGTAGCTTGCGGTTAATGTACATGTCCCAGAAGGCTTTTGGCGGGTCGTAGGGCGAATGGGGCCTGAGGAACGACATCCAGACGAAGAAGGGGCGTGTGGGGTCTCTCTTCCTTATCATTTCGAGAGTCTTGTTTACGGTCCAGACGACGGGATGGAATCTCTCCTCGAGGTGCCAGGGGCGCGCTGTCCAGCCGTTAGGGTCTAGGCCGTGCGCGTATTCGTGCGCGTCTGGCCCGGCCACAGTTCTGAGCCACTCCATGTAGTCGTCTACCCCTTCGTGGGTGTCGTGCGGTATTACTACATGGAACCCGTATAGCTTGCGGCGGGGGTGCAGGTTTCTCCAGCCTACGTTGATGCAGTGGTAGCCGTTCCTTGCCAGCACGTCTGCAAGCGAGTTGTGCTCGTTCCACTCTACCGCCGCGTACCCTCTTAGCCCGCAGAAATAGCTTCCTCTGCCCCTCAGCATGCAGAGTCTCGCGCCCGTGGTCGACGGTATCTCGGAATACGCGTTGGGGAAGTAGGCGCCGTGATTTACGAAAGAGTCTATGTTCGGCGTTTCAACTATGGGGTGGCCTGCAATGCTTAGATGATCGCCTCTGTGCTGGTCAGTTGTAATTAGAAGAATGTTCGGCTTCTCCTTCATAAATGTCAACCCACACTTCGTTAAAGCCCTGCTTAACTAGTATATTTGTTATTCTCTCAAAAAATTAGAGACATGCAAGCGTGGTAATTTATGGCGCTTTAACTATTTATATGACTTAAATTTTTTCAAGACCTTTTCAGGTACGGGGTTCTCGTATTTTAACCCCGCTTTTTTACATAGTTCCTTGAAATCCGTATCCGTCGTAACTATAGCCGATGTCTCTTCCTGCTTTGCCAGAGCAATGTAGGTGCAGTCATAGACATCGTGGCCGAACTTCTCAGCCAACTTGAAAGCCTCAGCAATGGTCTCCTTCCTGAGCGAGGTAAACTGTAGAGCCTCCTGTTTTTCAACAAAGTCTAGGACGGCGGCGCGAGCTTCATCGCTATCTATTTTCCACTTCCTCTCCATTATCCAGTAGGCTCTCAGGGGCAGTATGTCTAAGATTACTGGCACGTATTCGCCTCTCAGCCCCCTATCCACTATAGGCGCTACGTAGCGGTGGCCCGGGTGATCCTCCACCAAGTATATCGCCAAGACATTTACGTCCCATACCTTCTTTTCAATCTGCAAAGGTTGCCTCGCCAGCATCTAGAAAAGCCTCCCGCCCCCACCTCCTCCCAGCCCTAACCTTCTTAGTCCTCGGCGGCTGCTTCTCCAAAATTATCCTGCCAGCCTCAACTCTAACTGCCAGCTTCGACCCGCCTCTCAAGCCGAGCAGCTTCCTTATTTCAGAAGGTATGAGAACCCTGCCCCTATCATCAAGCACCACATACATCTTTCCCATAAACCATCTCCCACTAAAAATTTCCCACCAGAAATATCAACTTTCCGCTAAAAAATCTAGCATTCAAATACTACATGTTGTTATATTTTTAAGCAATCCTAAATAAAAATTAAAAGCACAAACGATAAAGTTTAGGCCTTACTCCAGTCATATCGAGTACGTACACACAAAACTTCCTGTCGGGATTTAAACAGCCGTACCTAGCCGCTTGCTACAACACGACATTTAAGGCAACCCGACTAAACACGGCAAAAACGGCTGTACCGTAACTCTCAATGCACTTTCTAAGATTCTCAAAAACTTGGCTACACTTATTTGACACCGTCCCGTCTCAAGCCATAAAAAGCTCAATAATAAACCTCTTCTCAGCCACCAAAGGAACACCACTCAAATCAAGAAAAGAAAAAGAACTAAGAAGCTCCTCCAGCTTCATCCCCCTCCCTCTCACTGAAAACCTGCCCCCAAAACACCATTCGACAGGCGCCCTTTGCTCGGCGCCTGTGAGCTGGAGAGGCTTAAGGCCTTAGCCCTAAGGAGGTGTTAAGTTGACAGCACTTTTTCTTTGAGTAAGCTCTTTTATAGTTTCATAAGTTTCAAATTCTGGCGCTAAGCTGTCGTAAAATGGATAAAAGCCGAAGGATTTTTTAGTAGCATCATATCCCATAAATCCGCCATGAACAGGATATGCAAATATTACATTTCTCTCGGCATAGAATTCATCAGCAATTTTCAAGAACTCTCTTTGCTGTTCCTTTGTTAAATATTGGCTGAATATTCCAGTTTGGGATTTGTTTGTTGATTGCCAATCCAAAAATGCTATAATTGAGATATTTCCATATTTTTTCCTAATGCATTTTAAAGCATGCTGAAAGAGCTGAAAGAAATATTATGAGTATTCCAAATACAAGTAATTTTCTCATGTCAATTTCCCTGAAACCTTGTGAATTCGCCTATTCCGATGGCATCTTCAACTTTTATCGTTTCTCCTTTGAATTTTATCTCGCCTTGCCATAAAATGAGAGCTCTTCCCCACGTTCTTTTTCCTTCCGGATCCCACCAGGCTCCTTCAACTCTTGCCCATCCCCTTGGAGGCCAGTATTCAATTACCTTTCCTTTTAAATTCACGCTTCCTTCCTCAAAATATCCCTTAAGTTCAAAACTAGATGGTTGGAGTTTTTCACCAAAACTTTTCAAAGTGAAGTTGTTGAAGGGATAGCTTTCGTTGAAAATATAGTTTATCCTTCCCTGATGCTGAAATTTAGGAAAGTTAACTGGAGTGGGGTTTTTCGAATCACAAAGAGTAATGGCAAAATGATCGTCAAATATTGCCATACAAGAAAACTCAACCACACCCCCTCTTGCAGGGCAGAGAACTTCTTTGCAAGCTTCTCCTTGATATTCCTGCTGGGCATAGTAGGCAATGTGAGTGGCTCTATCAAATAAAAAGTAGCCGAAGAATTCCTTTTCGGCTCTTTGTTGAGGAAGCTTCACCTCTCCTTCAAATTTTCCCACTACCCAGAAGCCTCCCCAGGCGTCTATATCTTTTGTACCGCTATAGGCTCCGTGAACAATGTAAGGTCCTTCCTGGAGTCCCATCCAGAAAGGTACGCCCAAAGCCTTAGCTTTAATCTTAATCTTTAGCCCATTTTCATCCGGTGGAATGATTTCGTGATACCAGATTTGATTTTCCTCATCATAAGATAAAATTTCCTTATAACCCTTTGTTCCATAAACCAAAACTGTAGGATAAGGGTAGCCTTCTATACCCTCTTCATAATAATACATTCCGCCTTTAAACACAGGGACATTTCTTAAGTACACTCCGTTAATATTTATTCTGGGTGCAAATCCGCCTTCAAACGGTAATCTTCCCTGATAGAATAAGGTATCTCCTTCTTTGCTTTTCCCAATAGCAACAAAAATAAAACAGCTTTGCTGCCAAGGATAACCAGGGATGTATCTTAGAATATTATTTTCCTCTAAATTATAAGTGATGCCAATTGGAACCCAATCTTCTATAGTAGGGATCTTATCAATAAAAGTGTTAGGCTTTTCTGTAATATTCCATCCCTTTTCTGGAACTTTTGGTAAGGAAAAATCTATCTTTTCCGCTTTCTTTAAAGCTAAAAAGGCTTTATCGAGATACTCTTTTGCTTTTTCATAATTTCCTTCAAGATATTCTCTTCTTGCTTCCTTTATCCACCAGACAGCTTCTTTTAAATCGTAACCTTGACTTTTCTTTTTGAGGTATTCTTCTTTGAATTTTAAATATTCCTGTTTTAATTCTTGCAGTGTTACTTCTCGCACTTCTCTTAAATATAAAAATACTCCAAAAGCTAAAATCAGCACGATTCCACAAGAAATTATGATTAACAATTTTTTATTCATGCTTATCCCTCATTTTCTATGCTCTTGCCCCTTTTTATATGTTCAACGGCATTTCTGAGATCGCCCCATTTAGAATAGAAGGCGCTTTTTCTAGCGGAAAGTATGTAACGGGGAGTTGCGCTGTGCTCGTAGAGATAAATAACGACAGAAGCGAAACTAGCAGAACTTATCGCCCTCCTCCCCAGCTTGAAATAGGAGTCGGAACCATACGCTTTTGTAGTTTGCCCAGCTCTCTTCCTTTTAACAGGCCTCTACCCGCATATTTTGTAAAGCAGGATGTAATCTACTGGGCTAAGCATCATACACACTAGCTATAAGTGCTTTTTTATATATGCTAAATTTTTATTGTTTCATAAGTTTCAAACTCTGGAGCCAAAGCATCATAACTCCCAAAGCCGCATTTTTGGTCTCCCAAAATTAAGCATTTATCTCTGCAAGTATCGCAGCAGCGCTGGAAAGATAGCACCATTTTTTCACCTTCCTTCCAGGGTCCCATCATTTGTCCAGATACTGGGTAGACAAAAACAATTGTTAAATTTTCCTTTTTACTTAAATTAACAAAGAATTTGTCTGCTTTTTCCAAAAATTCTGCTTGCTCTGTTTTATTTAGATATTGAGAAAAGATGTGCATTGGAGAATAATAATACCCAGAATCAAACCATATAAGCATTGGAATGTCCCAAAAATTTCTCTATGCTTTTTAACTATATTTTCCCATCTACTTTCATTTATTTTTTTACTTAAAATTTCCTTTTGAGAAATTGTTGTGGCAACAAAATCATAATTCGGAACCAGCTCTTTTATTAAAACACCTTGCTGGGAGGCTTCAACTTTACCCAAAACTCCCCAGCTTCCTACGAAAATGTATTTGCCTTTTGAAAGTCCATATTCATGAATTTTATCAATAAATTTCTTTTGGCACTTATGATTTCTTTTACTCTTTCATCTTCCAACGCTTTAGTAAAATTGCAATTCTCTATTCCTCCCTGCTCTTCTAAACAATGTAAAGCAATTGCACTGACGGATGGTTTTAGATACATATCAATCCATATGGCATCTGCTCCGCCATCTATTAGTTTTTGGGCAATGTGAAAAGCAAAATTTTGCCAATCTTTGTTAGTTGGGTCTCCCCAGTAAACAGAAAGACTGTTTTTTACAAATTCTTCGGAAACTTTCTTACAGTTAATATCCTTTCTTATCCAGTGCCTCTTCTTTGCCTCTATACATTGATACTCTGCCTTTGACATTTTAAATCCGTGTTTTTGGGGATCAAAAGCCATTTTCCAGGCTTTATTTCTGGTAATAAATTCTCCTGTAATTGGGTCTCTGTCTTTTACTCGAGGTATAAATTGTAATCCAAACGAAGCTAAAAATATTGCATTAGGCATTTCTTCAATAACAAATTTTTTACCAACATATGCACCTTTCCTCCAAGTTAAAACATCATAAAAATCTTCATCAACATATTTCATGAAATTCTTGAAGCCTTTCTCAGTTAAGACAAGTTTCTTTTTCAAATTTAAATCGAATCTCTTCGAAAAATCAAGAATTCTTAGCTCTAAATAAAAAATACCATTTCTAGCTTTCAATTTCCTCAATGGTTTAATCTTCC
>JAPDKD010000027.1 GCA_029258735.1 archaeon
CCCCAAAATACCTGTCAGCAACAGGCTCAACAGCCTCAATAACAATACGCTTCCCATCCACCCTCACCCTAACATAGCCCCCCCTCCTCAAACCCACCCTCTCACGAACAGCCTTCGGAATCAACACCCTACCCCTATCATCAACCCTAACGACGCTCATACCCACCAATCAATAATTTCCCACATATAAAAATATTCCCACCACCCACAACAACTCAAAACAGCTCTCCTCTAGCCACAAATACAAGAAAAAAGAAAAACACCATACTATAATGGCTTTTTAAATTTGTATAACAAAACGTAGCTAATTAACGAACCAATTAAAATACATATTATAGCAACTATAAATATCATAATCTGATTCTTCTCTATCTTATATTCGGCTCTCGATAATTCCTCTTTTAAAGAAAGAATAGTATTATTGGACTCTGCAAGTTTATTCTTTAAACTATCTATTATCATCTCTTTTTCCTTAATTTTATTATTTAATTCACGTACCTCATTACTAAGTGACTTTATTTTGTCCTCCGCTTCTCGCAATTTTTCATTCAAAAACTTTATCTCCTTATTTAGTTGAGACTGATACATAGGTTTAAGCTTTACTATAAAAATTTCCCCTTCAGACTCGAAAGTTTCCTCAGTTTCCTTAGCAATCACTTTTAACGATAAGATACCATATATTGGGAAGGAAAGATCAAAGCTATAACTTCCATTATTATCTGTTCTTGCTTCCTCAATTAGGTACCAAGAGGCATTATTAAAGCTCATATACAACTGAATGGGCACAAAGGGTACTGCGGGTCTTATTCGACCAAAAATAATAATCTTGCTATAGTTTTTTTCAAACAACGAAGACACAGATTGAGTTAGCACCTTAACTCTAATCTTAACACTAAAACACAACGTATTGCTCTTAGAACTACTATATTCATTGTCTCCAGAATATTGCGCAAAGACACACCATTCTCCCTTTTCATCTAGAGTAAAATTATAAAGAAAGGAGCCATTACTGCTAGTTAAAACAGTTTCCGCGATTTTATCTCCGCTAGGCTTAGTGACAACAATATTAACAGAAGCACTCATGTGAGGAAAAATTTCACCATACAATATTACAGTGTCATTAACCGAATAATTAAAACCATCTCCCAACGAAATATATATTTTAGTGGCTTTTTTAGACTCTTTTCCACCTCCCCCCTTAGTGCCTGTAGATTTTAAATATACATTTATAATAATTGTGCCCTCACCTGTTTTAGACGCAGAACCCGTATATCCGTCTTTACTAGCAGTAACAGTTACTTTTACTGGCGTAGAACTTACAGTTAACGTAACCGCGTATTTACCCTTACTATTAGTTGTTGTAGTTTTAGTATCCCCACCTCCAGTAACTTTTACTTTAGCCCCAACAGCGGGACTCCCGTCAGGCATATACACGTATCCCGCAACACCCACAGGAACCTGCGTCTCAACAATTTCTAAACCACTTGAAATCAAAGACACAGCTAAAATTACAACCACTACTCTTAAAATTCTACTCCATATCCTCCCCCAAAGCATCAGTCCCCAACCTCAACTAATTTTCGAGGCGAAGCTAAGTAAACAAAGTAGCCATATCCAAACTCTATAGGAAAGTCATCCTCCGGACCGCTAAATCCAGGTATGTAACCCTCAAAACTCTGCGTCTCCGGATTCCACCTAGCTACTAAAGTTACTGATGGCCACAAAGCTCTACAGAGCGTCGAAGCATTAATAGAAACAAGCGGATGTAACATCAAGGCTATCAAATTATATCGGGATCCAAGGCTTCTAACATAGATCTTAATGGTAAACCATCTACCCGGACCACTTGAATTATAAGCCCTAATATACACCTTATGCAAACCATCGCTGAAATCGCTTCCATTTATGACGATCTTAACGGTCTCCTCTAAGGCTCCCCACTCCCCGTCCTCCGGAGACTGCACATTAACCGCCGATGAAACATGATCCACCGCGTATTCAACCCCCATAACAGCTTTTATTCTCCTAACCACAGCGGTAATCTCAACAACTCCTGAATCAACTAACACTCCTTCAACCGTGACCCCTTCAATCAAAACTTCTGGTAAATCAATCACCACCCTATGCGTGCTATGATGATAAGTAAAGTGAAGAAGCCAGGAATCGTCGACCAAATACACGGAGTAATTCAACTCAGACCCGTCCAAGTAAACCCTCAAACCCGTTATATTCTCAATTAAAGACCTAGCAATCGTCACATTAACATACCCTAACGTCCCATCGGGCCCGCTAACAGTAAAGCTCAGAACCATACTCGTAGAGTTAAAAGCTAACGCCGAAACCGTAGAATTCGACACAACAGTAAAAACATAGCTCTCATAGAACGGCAATACAACTAAGTCAACTGACTTACTAATAACAACCTCGCCGAAAACTGTCTTAGCCCTAACCACGTAGCTACCGGACGCTGTGGGCATCCATTGAGCAAGATAACTGCCATTTACATCAGTATCAACTATAGTAATAGGCTCCCACATGCCTCCCCCCTTAATCCTGTACTCGAGTATTACCTCAGCACCCTGTAAGCCCGAGCCATTAGCAAAGTAAAGCCTCCCCCCAAGGTCAACCCTAAAACCAGTATATGAAGTCGAAGAACTAGTCCTTAGAGTCAAAAACAACTCAGGAGACAACGACACGGAAATATTCTTATTCCCATCTATTTCAACCAATAATTGTTTTACAGCCAGCTCACCAGCCTCTACATACGTAACGTTAAGCGTATAGTTCCCTACATAGTACGTATTTACGGTCAAGTCAGGTCTCATGCCCCAAGTTCTAGTAACCCTCTCCAGAAGATCAAGCACAGCCCTTCCACTAGAGTCAGTAATCCCTTCGGCAGCCAGAGACCCGTTGTCAAGGAAGTAAGCTCTAACGGTAGCATTCGCTACATACGCATAGTCCTTCGAAACCGTCACTAAGAGATGCCAGCCAAACCCAACAATTCCCCCTCTTTCGGATACAACCCTCCCCGCCGACGAGTTAATAAGGTAAACAGTAGCATTATCAACCACAGTCAGCACATCCAAAACCATAACATCCGAAAGATAAACCCAAGCAGAATTCGCCGTAAACCTGCTTACACTCGATTCGCTGATAAATGCGCGGGCCAGCCCACCTACAGCAAATTCTCCTTCTGCATCCAAACGAAATACTGATAAATTACCTCTCTCAAAGTAAAAATACCCGTCAAAAACGGAGTCACGTATAGACACGTTAATGAAGCCTCCTTCACTACCCTCTCCCCTAACACCTACAACAGGCGAAGAACCAACAAGCTCTAAGCGACCCCCGTCCAATCGCGAATTACTAATCTCAACATTACCGTCTGTACCCTTCAAAGAATAAAACGTCGAATTCGCTATCTTAGCTGTACAATTGTTCAGCCGAAGCGACCCCACAGAACTATCCAAAATATGCACCACGGCGGAGCTAAGCACAGCGCCCTCAACCGACGAATTAACAAGCGTCAAATCATAACTCGAAACAACCTTCCAGCCTCTAACAACTGTCTCAAACAACGTTAAATTATACGAAACAGCAGAGGTAGAATTAACAAAAACATTCCAGAAAGTATGCATACCACTGCTAAGAGACAAAACACCTGAAACCCCTTCAAGTCGGATAGCCACACTAGACGAAAAAACCTCCACCACTTGTGAAGAACGCTCGTCGCATGGAATCAAGCGAAGAACAGTAGAATTTACCAAGCGAATCCGACCAGAAGAAGGCACGAAGACAACCTCCCCAGCAGGAGTCCAATACTGAGCCACCTCAAATCCTTCAATAACAGAGTCAACAAAATACATCCTAGGACTATCAGCTACCCAAAAAACAGGCCGAACACATGAGTCCGAAACATTAACTCTAGACATGTCTTCCACAATAATCCTACCAGAAAAGAAGAACTCATCATCATCACACTCAACCCTTGAGCCACGGATTAACAACGAAGCATTATCAGCAACTCTAACCTTAAAGTCCGACAAAGACGAACTTCTTGACCCAGGAAACTGAGCCGACCCCAACACAATCAAAGTGGCGTTTTCTAACAACAGCCTACCATTTCCAACAAGCGTTATCGTACCATTCTGATACCAAGTACAGTTTACAATAGACACAGACCCATCAATGACAAGACTCCCCTCACTAACGGTAACATTAACCGCAGACTCTATGTACACCGAGGTAAAAATATAAAGAACCCTATCCCTAGAATTCAGCCTCAACTCCCTACGGCCCACAATACTACCATTATAATAAACCTCAACGCTATAGTAAACTTCTTCAGTAGCGCCAGAAACCCAAACATAAGAAGGCAAATCATGAAAAACAATGCTCCCATTACTGCCCACAACTCCAGTCGCAAACCTAGCTGTACCCTGAGAAGTACTCCCATAAACGCTAACAGACGCGTTAGCTAATGGTACCCCACTAGAAGATAAAACCCTAACATCCAAAGAATTAAGAGGCACAATATAATCAACAACAACGCTCATGCTAGAATCCAAGTAACCAACAGACTCACTGCCAATAACCAGAAACACGCCACCTTCCAGCCTGTACCCAACATCAACACAGTAATAACCGGAATATAACCCCCCGAAAATAACCACTCCACCAGAGTCCGTTACACCCTCAGCGACCACCACATACCTAGACCCACCATCCTCCATCCTATACAGAATAACCGAAACATTTACAAGCGGCCTATCCCTATAAACAACCCTAACATCAAGGTAAAAGCTACCCTGCACAGCGCCAACCACGCAAAACGGCTGAAAAGCAAACAAGGAGCCAACAATCACCAAGGTAAGAAGACCAGCACCCCTCAAACAACTTAAAAAATTTTTAAACAAGCATAAAACCATACAATATAATAATATACAACTAAAAATTTAAATTTTTTCCATATCATTGACATTTTATAAAAAATATACTTCAAAATATATAAACAAACATAGATAAAAAAAACAAAAAATAAGCAAACAAAAAACAAAAGCAAAAAATATCAACAATAAAGCCAAAAAACACACAAACAACAAACAAACACCCATCAGCCAGTAGAAAGGTCCTACGCAAAGCCTACAAGTTTCTTAAATAACAGTCAAAGAAAAGCCACCTAGACCCAACACCGAAAAAATACTAAAAGAACCCAAAAAACAGTAAACCCGAAGACACCAAAAATGACACTATTCGAAATATACGTAATGCTACAGAAACTACGCCTAAAACATAGCATATATCTTCAAAAGACCATCCAGCAAGCACTAAAACAAAACCTAAAAACGTTCACACGCAATCCGGCACAATAAACCACTACATCGCAAAAACAGTTAAAGCAAAGATGAAGAAAGCAGGCCTCGGCGAGCTCACGTCCAAGGTGGCCATCGTATGCCTAGAGGGACTTCAAGGACCTCCTCTCTGAAACCCGAACACTTCCTAGAGTTCATCGAAGAGATGATTCGAGAAGGCAAAATAAAGGATGAAGTATTCGCCCGCCGCTTAGTAAGCGCCCTGTTCTTCGCGTTTCCCCTAAAAAACCAAGCACAAATTAAGTGGCCAATTAAAGTAAAGAGTTTCCACACACGCCCTCTCCCCACTAATGAAGCAGGCTGCAACGCCATGCCAAAACCGACCTCGACCGCCAACGGCCGGCGTAAATCGTGCACTACAGCGTATGAACCGAATTCTAATCGTCGCACGTTAACCCCATGCCAATTAATCTGGCAAGCACAGCTAAAAGTCCGTGCTAAGCTAGGGATTATTTAAGAATAGACAGTTTCTCTATGCCCTATTAGTATGAAAATTATGTGGCATGGCTGAGGCAGGTATACTATTCTATACCTGCCCACTCTATACCTCCAGAGATTTTTAAGCCTACCTTTAAGCGGCTTCCCCGAAAAAGGTTTCCTCCTTAGTATGCTAATGGCTTCCCTCACTCTTCTACTAGTTTCGTCATCGAGTTTACTTAGGCTCCGCCTGAAAGAAGGCTTCTACTCTACCTCGCATTCCCCCATACCATTAACCTTCCGCAAAGCCAGCCAAAGCCTCATAGGCTTCGTCTGAAACGAGCAGACTCAGCGTGTCCAGGTAGTCTTCAACCTCCTCAGCGTAGCTGGAGCCCCAGCCAATCAGCGCCTCAAACGTGTCCCTGCGGTGAGGAGCGCCTTTTAGCAGCACCGAGTCTATACACATCGTCACACAGATAAGCGAGTACAAATACCCTACAAACTCCTCAGCCTCCATCCCTGCCCTCTCCGAAAGCCTCCTCAAGAACCCATCAAACCCAACTTCCAAAACCGAACTAATCACCCAAAGATCGTAGTCTATCACCGCCGCGTGGACCCTAACCACCGAACCCGGATCCACACCGTAGGATGCAGCTCTCTCCTCAAGAACCGGTTTAAGCTCCTCAAAAAGCCTCCTCTCCAAAACCATCAGCCTCTCCAAGCAAAGCCTAAATTCCTCATCCTCCGTCCCCAAAAGCATGTCCGAAAACAGCGGAAACACAGCAGAAACTACATGAAAAGCAAAAACAGGCAACGTCTCCCTGAAACGTCGATCAAGCTCTTCAAGCCTAGTCTGAAGCAAGGACCGGCAAAACCTCGCCTCAACCCTCTCAAGCCTACCCCCCTTCGAATTTAATGGCTTCTTTTCTTCTACCCGTGCTATTCAGAGCGTCTATTATTGCTTCTTCTAGGTCAGAGACGGTGCGCCAGTCTCGGAAAATTTTTGGAAGTTCATGTTTTCTGAGAAAAATGGAGTAGAGACGAAGTCGAGATTGAAGCAGAAGATGCCTACCAGTTATTAAGCCAAAAG
>JAPDKD010000078.1 GCA_029258735.1 archaeon
CCCCGAATGCAAAGTGCCATGGGATATTGAAAGAACAATCAAAAAAGGGCCGAGTTATAATACAAGCTCTGGAGTCAATGATGAAATGAAAAGATTATTAGAATTTAAAGCAAAACAAAAAGATTTAGAATTTTTCAAGAAATTTTACTTAGAGTTATCTAAATATGTGGAATCAACTTTACGTAGCAGTGCCTTCAAGTATCAAGACATAATACTTACAAATACATGGGATTTGATATCTCCTAATGCCATATATATAAAACCCCCAACGCTTTCAATTCCCAACGAGATAAAGGATGCCTTTAAGATCGTTCACGAGGATTTATCTTCAGATCAAACTATAGCAAATACCTTAAAGTTGTTAGGAGTAAGAGAACTAACACAAGAACATATACAAAACATATTGAGAACAAAGGAAATTCCCAATATAGGTAAAGATTGGAATTTGCTTTCTGACAATCAAAAGATAGAGAAAATCAAGTTATGTTATGATTTATGGAAAAAAGGCCAAATAGATGTAAGGGACTTAGGATTTTTAACGTTGAAAACAAAATCCGGAAAATGGCTCAAACCAGAAGAAATAATTCTCTCCCAAGAATATTATCCAGATCATCAGATTGAGGGGCTCATTAGAAAAGGATTGTTGGATCTGCCTGTAGAGCTTCTTAGCGATGTATTTGTTCAGGATATAGGTGATGAAGAGATATTAGAATGGCGAAGATTCTTTAAGGAGTTGGGGGTAGATAAAAAGCTTCAAGACAGAAAGTTTAGGAAAGATGTAATTTCCCGTATAGGAATAAAAACAGCTATTAAATATGAGGAGAGTAAAGGGAGATCTGCACGAGAATTAGGCCGTAGTGAAGAGATAAGTGGTTATGATATTACTCCTTCAGAAGAACCGGATGAAGGTTTTGGCTTAATACAATCTCAGGAGAGATATATTGAAGTGAAAAGCAGTGCGAAAACGAATCCAGATATTTTCTTAACAACAAGACAATTTGCAACCCTTCAGGAAAAACGTGAAAAGTATTTTGTTTATGTTGTTAGAGATGCCTTAAGGAATCCAACATTATGTGTAACTCGTGGTGATAGATTGCTGAAAATTACGGAAATAAAGACAATTATACCCTTTAGTAAGTGGTGGAAAAATGCAAAAGAGGAAGAATTTCAGCCATAATTACTGGAGGCGAACTGTGCGCAACAACCGGGTATCTGGCTTTGCTACGCTCCGCCCAAATCCTTCGCTGGCGCCTCAGGACTTCAGATGCCCACCAAACGTTAGGCAGAATCATTATAAATAGGGAAATGACAAATGAAATATTAAGAGAGGTGAAGATAAAGTCATGTATGAGAAGGAAATCAGACTGAAAATATGGAGACTTCCTGAGGATTTAAGGAGAGAGGTTTTAGATTATATAGAGTTTCTGCTGAAGAAATACAAGGGTAAAGAAATCAAGACAAGGAAGTTTAAGTTTGACTGGGAAGGTGGGTTATCAGAGATAAGAGAGAAATTTACTTCTGTTGAGTTGCAACATAAATCTCTGGAGTGGAGATAGTGTTCTTAGTGGATTGAAAGTTGTTACAATGGACAGAGATTTTGAGAGAATAAAGGATTTAGAGATTCTCTTTTTATAGGACATTACCTAACAGGAGGATATGTGGCTCGCTAAACGCTTCGTCCAAACCTCCTCGCCACATTTCGGAACTGCAGATATATGCCCGGGTCTGGGGTAAATCAGTCAAATATCAGGGTCAGAAAGTTGGTCTTGATCATATTCTGATGGATGGAGATGTCATCCAGATTGTGACGAGGAAATAAGGATAAATTGACACCGGACGCATCTTCAGGCGAAAAGCTTTTTGGTGTTTGATACTATGCATTTATGATGGTGAGAACGATGAGATCTTGTAATAACTCTGGAATGGTATAATATGTAAAAAAAAAAATTCGTATATTTTATTGTTGTGCGAAATATGGGTGACCAAGCTCAACAAATACAATAGGGGATAAGAATGAGTATACCTAAACGACTCAATGGAGAGCCCTTAACCGAATATGCGGAAAGATTGGCGAATATATATTCTAAATATCGCAAACTTGAAGAAAGAAAAAATAAGGGGCAATTCTTTACCCCTAAGGAAGTAGCCATTTTTATGGCAAAATTAATCAGTATCAATCAACATGAGATTAAAGTATTGGATCCAGGAGCAGGTACTGGTATTTTAGTCGCTTCTTTATGTGAGGTGATGAAATCGATAAACCAACATGGAAACATTAAGATAATGATTGATGCTTATGAAAATGATCCAAATCTTCTCCCTCTGTTAGAGGCTGTGTTACAAGAATGTCTAAATGAGATGAGTGATTTGGATTATGATGTTGAATATAGTATTTATGAGCAAGATTTTATTCTTCATAATGCCATGTATTTTTCTAAAGAATTGCTAGATCCATGGGCTAGTGAAAAGCGTCCCTATTATGATATCGTAATCTCCAATCCTCCGTACTATAAAATAAACAAAAATTCTCCTCATTCTATTGCTATGAGAAAACTCATCTATGGCCAACCCAATATATACGCTTTGTTTATGGCTTCAGCGACCAGTCTTTTAAGGGACGGAGGAGAAGGCGTATTTATTACCCCAAGAAGCTTTTGTTCTGGACTATATTACAAAAAAATTTAGAGAATGGTTCTTAAATAATACTACAATTGACCATAACATATCTTTGAGTCCAGAAGGGACATTTTTGATAGTGACGGAGTGCTTCAGGAGAATATCATATTAAAAATCACTAAGAGTAAAACAAGAAAGAATTCAAAAATAAGTATAAGTGTTAGTAGAGACAAATCCTTTGAAGATTTCAGAACTTTTGAAGTAGCACCTAAAGATGTTATTTATCACAAGAATGGAGATGTATTCATAAGAATACCTTCTTCCCCACCTTGACATAGGGCCTTTTACCATTCAAATGCTTTAACGTTGGAGAAGGTTGTTGCTATATCAAGATTAGGATTTTCTCCTCAAGGGGTAACAATAAAAGATCAACTAATTCTATCCTTATTACCCTCTGCTATCTGTGGTAGAGTTGCTATTTTTAATGTCACTATATAATTAAAAAAACTACATATAAAATTTGTAATATGGTTGTATCTCTATATCCTCTGGTAATTCAGAAAGGATTTTTCCAACTTCTCTTGAAAACCTTATGGTTACTGGCTCCTTTGAGTAAAATTTTGTGCTATTCCAATTAAGTTTAGTTAAAGCTAAAATCTCTTTTGCCACAAGCGTGATATCGTTGTCGCCATGAATTTCCAAGATCCTTATTGGTTTTGGAATCTTTGGTCCCGGATAGGTTTCTAAATAGGGGACAAAACCTGCTGTATAAAGTAAAAAAGAATTGTCCGGGAGTTGTATTAGTGTTCCTCTAATGGGAGGATATTTTCTTTGACTCCTTAAGAAAAATATCCCGGTAACATTTCGTGTATCAAACCCCACTAACGAAAAATTTTTTATATTTAACTCTTCTAATGCATTTTCAAACCCTTTTAATTCTTCATCGTTATATCTTGATGTTTTATGGACAACTACCCTCTGTGGAAAAGTTCCTATGTGTTTATTATATAATAATAAGGATTGTTTCAACAAATAATGTGCTGAACTTGAAGTTAGGTGGGGTATCCTATCTTCTTTCTCTTTGATTATTTTATTTCCTTTTAAAACAAAACTTTGACCCTTTACAGTGAATATTTGGGAAACAGAGACCATGATATTTTCATCTGGACTTAACTTATTCCTATAAAAACTTATACCTACAAAACAGGTGTTCTCATCTAGATCTGCGATTTTCCAAGGTATCCCGCCACTCTTATAATAGAGAGCCAAAGAAAAATTCCAAGCTCTTGTTGCTTTATCTTCTAGACCAGGGGAATCAATTAAGGTCTTCCATCTAACTATCTGAATGGGTATTCCATACTTCATTGATCTTCCTTTTAATGAACTTCTAAAATCAAAAGATAGTTGAGCATCATCCTCTTTTTCTTGAGGAGTATCGTAAAAATCTGATATAAACTTCTGACCGATACTTTTAAAATATTCTAATTTTTTCTCTAATTTTGTATACTTTGGTCTTTTCGCACCATATGTTTTCTGGGAAATTCCACAATACTCATCTATTTTCTTTGGTAAAGCACATATAATAATATCTGGTTTTGGATCACGTTCAGATAATATTTTTATTTTTTCAAGAAAAAGTTGCACTCCTTTATTAATCCTTCTGTTGACATTAACTTCTTTTACCACTTCTTCGATTTTTTTATTATCTATTTTTTCAATTAGTGACTCATTCATCACTATTTCGCACCTAAAAGTAGACGTTTTATTAAATCCACCAAAAGATGGAAACAAATAGAAATTTTCTTCTTTGCCTTCAATGGGAGATTTTAGTTTTTCTAACCACCTCTTAGCATAAGAGACACTTTCCCCATCTCCAATGATTCCTATCCTAATTGCGGAAGGGACACCTAATGTGTAAGGACCATAAGAAATAATACCTATTTTTGGATCTACAGAAAGATTGTTATTTCCTAGTACTATTTTCGGTTCCTCTATAAACCAAGTCTTTAAACTAACCATAAACCTCACCTTTAATAGACAACATATTTATTATCTCGCTATGATCCAATTCTCCTTCCTCACTTTTAGATATTTTGTCTCCACTAAAACCTACATGAAAGTTGCAAACAATGGGGGAGGAGGATATAATTATCTCATAGGGCTCCCTTTTTATAATTATGTTCTTGTTTTTACCTTTTAATAGTGTAGACCAAAACAACAGATCATTAATTAAACTGAAATTGTAAGATTTTGAATGATAAGATTGATACCTTAGTTGAAGCTCCTTGGACCGAGTAAGATGAATACCATCTTCAGTTATCACAAAACAAGGTTCTACCACTAAAAACAATTCCTTACCTATCTTGGTAATTTTCATTTTAGCCCCTCGATGGAGATAAAATTTGTTTCCTTTAAACTGATATTCCCATACCACTTTTCTTTTCACTCTTTTTTTGCCTCTCGGTTTCCATTCTATCTCCTTTTTACCAGTAAATAATGCTGGGAAAAAATACTTCTTATGCTTCTTTTCACAGATGAGACCGAATAGTCTACAATAAGACTCCAAATTTAGATTTAATAATTCCACAATGTACCTCCATCTGTTTTTATCATTCAGATATTCCCTTACCGAAATTTTTTCTATAGAAGTTGTATCTATTATTTTTCTGAGAGGATTGCTTTTATCTTCAAGATCATAAAAGCTCATAAGCTTGTTTTCCTTAAGGATAAACTCTTGATTCAAATTTTTATAAACATCAAAAATTTCTTTCCTTGACGTAAACGCAGTTGGACTTGAATACATATACATTGGGATCTTCTTAACCAAAAAGAGATTACTCACTAATTTTTCTTGTATTCTTTCTGGTTTTGATCTAAAATTAAAATACTCTGCTAATTTTTCGACTTTTCTTGAATTTTCTACTCTTTTTTCGAATAACAACCTTTCTAAAAAAAATTTAAATTCTCTGCTATCTGCCGACCTACTTATACTTCCATCTCTAATAAGGAGCTGTCCAGGTCTAAATGCTATTCTTTCTCTCCCTTTCTTATCAGAATATTTTCCTTCTATGGCAGGAAGAACACATCCTTGTGGAGGGACATATATAATGAAATATCTTCTATTCTGGTTGTCTCTATATTCCTTACAATAAAATTCTATCCCGGGAAAGTATTTATGCATTTTAGTTCTTATATCAGCTTCATCTAGTTTTAATTCGTGCTCTATACCAATTCTCTCAAACTTTCTATTAACTCCAATAACTAAATAACCTCCTTTTGTGTTAGCCATGGCTGCTATATCTTTAGCTAATTCTACAATGTCATGAGTCTCGCGAGGATCAAACCTTTCTTTATAATCCAATGACTCATGCTCTATTCCAGCACCTATCAATTCTTCTATCCTTTCATTCGATAAAATGTCTTCTATCATTTTCACATACCTCTTTTTCCTTGAACCCCCAACTTTCTCAAACCTTTGTTCCACCAACTCAGCAATAACTCAATAAACTTTTTCTTCTCAGGATAATTTATTTATCCCCTCACCAACTCCTCTGCTGTTCTGATAATGTTTTCTCTTGACAGACCATACTTTCTGAGAAGTTCGTACGGCTCTCCAGATTCGCAGAATACATCCCTGATTCCTATCATTCTAAACCTGACATTTATTCCTTCTTCCATGAGAAACTCAGATATTGCACTCCCAAGGCCGCCTATTATGGAATGTTCCTCAGCTACAATAATTCTACCTGTCTCCTCCGCTGACTCGAGGACAGCATCTTTGTCAAATGGTTTTATGGACCACATATCTAAAACTCTGGCAGATATTCCTTTCCTCTCAAGCTCCTCCGCCGCCTTTATGGCTTCGTAGAGCATGGTTCCATGAGCTAGAATGGTTACATCATCTCCGTCTCTCACCTCTACCGCTTTTCCTATCTCTATGTCCTCGATCTCCTTTTTATCATAAATCACATACATTGGTTCTCTGCCTATCCTTGCATACATAGGTCCGTAGTTCTCGGCCATAAGTTCAGCTATTCTCCCTGTTTGATACGGGTCACTTGGCGCAAAGACCTTCATGTTTGGCAGTACTCTCATGAGAGCCAGATCCTCAAGCATCTGATGGCTTACTCCATCTTTACCAACGCTCAATCCTGCGTGAGTAACGAAAAGTTTGACATTCATATTTGAATAAGCGACACACATCCTTATCTGGTCGTATGTTCTTCCGG
>JAPDKD010000030.1 GCA_029258735.1 archaeon
GGTCATCATGCCAGACCTCTTCTTCCTAAGCTTCTCAGCCATGCCGCTCAGGAATGGCTTTCCACCGTAAGCATAAATTAGACCTGAAAGGGCAAAAAGGAGAAGGCGAGCACCCGGAAAACTTAATGTATACCCTAAAAAGCTCTAAATTAAAGGCGACAAGATAAGTACAGGAACTGTAAGAATGGAGGAAACAATGAAGCGACGCTTAAAATCATCCATCATCATTTTGTGATGATCAGCGTGTCCGCCATGGTCTTCATGCTCATTGGCTCCTTTGCTGTGTACGTTCTCTTCGTCACTTCCATGCAGCTGCACGCGCTTGACGTATTTTTCAGGATTACTGCGGAACTCTTTAAAGCATTTGTCTGAGCAAAAATAGTAGACCTTTCCTCTATAAGTGTATTTAAATGGTGTTTTCTTCGGGTCTACTTTCATTCCGCATATTGGATCAATTTCCAGAATTTTTCACCGAATATTTTATGCTCAGCACGTATGTTAGTCCTCTTTTTTCCAAAGTGGAAAGTTAACGCTTCTTAAGCTTTTTCGCGTATTCCCTGAGGCATGTAGGACAGCAGAAATAGTATTTACGGTTATGCACAGTATATGTTAATGGTTCACCGGAAATCTTTTTGCCGCAGTAGTCGCAGAAAAGGCTAACTACTCCAAACCGAGCCAGCATCTCGTAGCTGAGTGAGCGATAAACGTGTTTTATCGCGATTTTGACATCGGCTTCTGGGTCTATCGCTGAAAGATTTCTTGCTAATTCTTTTAATTCTTCATAGCTTGAAACTCTAGCTACGGCTACTATGTTAGGCTTGCCAGTGGTGACGAAAACCTCATATATGCTACTTATTTCTCTGAGCTTCATAAGAGTCTCTTCAGGTTGGCTAGATTGAATCGTACAAACAACAAGGGCCCCTAATAGCAGTTTCTCGTCAATCTCTATAGTATAAGCTTTTATAACGCCCCTTTTCTCCAGGCTTCTAATTCTCCTTCTAACAGTCGGGCGGCTAAGCCCCAAAGCCTTAGCTATCTGCGAAATAGAGGCTCTGGAATCCTGCATTAAGATTCTAAGTATTTTACTATCAATCTCGTCCAGCGGCCTTTCTCTCATCTTTCTTCAAATATAGTTTTCTGAACACATAATTCTATTTTACTTACTAAAACCGCGTTCTAGCAATAGCAGTTTTATCTTCAAAAGCTGCATAGCTTTATTTAGAATCTTAAACGTATTCCATGCGATGAGCCTAGAATTTAAAGTAACATCTGAATCTCCTGGCTGGCACAGAGTCGAGGCTTTAAAGGACGGTAAAAAAGTTAGCTGGCTAAGCGTCCCCGACCTAAAGCTCCACTACGGCACCACATCCATTACCGTAGGCGGGGTAGCAGGAGTGTACACGCCGCGGGAGCATAGAGGCAGAGGCTACTCCGCCGCTACTCTCAGATACGCTATCAAGTGGATGAAAGAGCAGGGCTACTCGCTGTCTGCGCTGTTCGGAATACTGGAGTACTACCACAGGTTCGGCTTCGCAACTTTCATGGGAGAACACACCGTTACAATATGTCTGAGAAATGCGTCGAGGATAGAAGCCGAAGACCTAGAATGGGAGCTGTCCAGCGACTCCAGCTATGCTAGCCAACAAATAGCGGAGATATACGAGCAAGTCAACGCTGCATGGCCCGGAGCGAGGGTAAGAGATCCGTCGAGCTGGAAAGGCTTCAGAAAAGGGATAGCCTGGGAGCACCCAGCCAAGCCGCTGGTGCTTAAGCGTTCAGGGCGAGTAGTAGCATACGCTGCACTGGAAAGATGGCCCGGTCCCGAGGAGCTTCTCGTAGCTGAAGTAGGGGCTGCAGGACACGACAGGAGTTTATACCGCGCCCTAGCTAGAAGGCTTTACGGACTGGCTCTAGAAGAGAGAATGAGCTTCATAAAGATTCACGTTCCTCCGAACCACCCCTTTGTAGACGTGGTTAGGCCCTACGGCGTCAAGGTGGAGAGCACCTATTTCTGGAGCGGAGGTGGCATGGCGAGAGTAATCAACCTAGCCAAGCTTCTCAATGAAATGAGACTCGAGCTAGAGCGCCGCGCAGCAGGCATTGAGGGAGATCTCACCTTACAGGTTGGGGGGGAGGCAGTAACCCTGCGCGTGAGAGATGGAAGTGTGAAAATAGATATGAGTGCCGGGTCTGTAAATGTGGTTAAGCTTGGGCCTGGAGAAGCGGCTCAGCTCTTCTTAGGCTATAGGGATCCCGTGGAGGTACTTGCAAGCTCAGAGGTTTATGGTGAGCCGAAACTATTCACAAAGCTTTTCCCTAAAGCCACTCCCTACGTATGGCAGCCCGATAGGTGGTAGGCCAGGTTGCCTGCCGAGCCTCTTTTAATTGATAATTTTCTTTCTCGCTTCTTTTTACTGACTCTTGATAGTTTTTGGTATTGAGTGTAAAATGATACGTATTTTAGCGCATTAAGCAGTAAATATGGTAGTGAAACAATCTATGTATAGGAAAGTACTCTTAATAGCTATAGACACCTTATCTGTAGATCATTTAGGCTGCTATGGGTATGAGGTTCCGAGAAATCCCACTACACCATTCATAGACTCGCTGGCAAGGAGGGGAGCCATATTCAGGAAGCATTACGCCGCGGATGTTCCCACTCCCTCATCCTTCACATCTCTCTTCACTGGCATCAGGGGAATAAGGCATGGAATAATAGGTTTTAACAATAAACGCTCAGAATTTAAGTGTAGCACTCCCCTGCTAGCCGAGTGTTTAGCCGAAATGGGTTTCAAGACAGGAATGGTCTCAAACCTCCTATACCCGTGCCCATGGCTTGCGAAGGGTTTCCAAGACATATACCCTCCCGGCCTGAGGTTTCAGGGCGGGACAGCGGAGGAGGTTACGGATAAGGCTATATCACTATTAGAAGAATATAGAAATCACGATTTCTTCCTGTTCATACATTACTGGGACCCACATTGTCCATATTTAAAAAGGTCGAAGGAAGAGTATAGAAAGCTCTTTAAGGCCGAAGACTACAGGAACGCTGTTCCCGACATGAAATACATCCGGGAGAACGAGTTTTTGAGCATATTCTACGAGAGAAAACATAAGAAGATGGGGGATCCAGTAGACCCGGCCGAAAATCTAGCCCTATACGACGCGAATATACGATACGTCGACGATAACATTAGGAGGCTCTACGAGTTCCTCGAGGATAAGGGGTTAACGGATGAAACCCTGATAATTGTTACGAGCGACCACGGAGAGGCCTTCGGAGAGTACGGCTTCTGGGACCATTGGACATGCTACCGCAATATAAGCCACCTGCCGCTCATAATCGTGGGTAGCGACATCCCTCACGTCGAAGTGGAGACTTACACGCAGAACATAGACGTTATGCCTACCATTCTGGAGCTTGCTGGAGTCGAGATTCCAAAAGGTCTCGATGGGCAGAGCATGGCGCCGCTCCTCAAAGGAGAAGTTGAGGTGTTCCGCGACGAAGTCGTGGTAAACTCGGATGCAACCGTAGTTCAGCGCATGCTGGTAAAAGAAGACTATGCAATAGTTCATACCCTAGCGCGTCCCGTATGGGATCACGTGAAGGAGTGGGAGCTATTCAACTTAGCTAAAGACCCCAGCCAAGTAACCGACATATCTGAGGGCGAGGCAGACTTGGCCAAGGAGATGCGCATACAGCTAGGCGACTGGCTTTCAGAAAACCTAAACGGCCGCCCCGACCCGCTGTGGTTATCAGTCTATAGAGGTGGGTGGATGTGGAGGGGACTCTGCAGTGTGCTTAAACCGGATGAGCTGAGAAAGGCTTACGAAAGATACCCAGAGCTTAAAAGAATACTAGAAAGGAGAGAAGTATACTACTGCGCTTAAAGACGAGTGTCAGGTGTAATTAAATGAAAACATATATTGTTGCAATATTTCTCGTCACATTGTTCGTTACGCTGTTTATTAGCATGAGGATATACAATATGCTTTCTAAGGAAGATTCGAATAGACAGGGAGAGCTCAGAGGCTTCTGCGGATGGTCAACATATGGGAAGTGCTTGACAGACGCTGACTGCGTTAGAGGTGGCTGCTCGGGGCAAGTTTGCCAGTCAAGATACGAAAAGCCAGTAATAACAACCTGCGAGTGGAAGAAATGCTATGACCCAAGCACCTATGGAGTTGTATGCGCATGTATCGACGGCAAATGCCGATGGACACCAGTAAAAGGCTAGCCCGATTAGAAAAAGATAGTGTGGCGAATTTATTACCTTTCATAGCACATTTACTTGTATGAGGAAAATAGGAGTAGCACTTGTAGGATGCGGTGGCATAGGCAAGATACACGCCGCAAGCCTAAAGACCTCTCCTTATGCAGAACTTAAGGTTGCATGTGACCTCGAAGCATCGAGAGCAAGGGCTATTGCTGAGGAGTACGGTTTTGAGCGATATACAACAAATTTTGATGAGGTGTTGAAGGCTTCGGATGTGGAGGTAGTAGTTGTAGCGGTCCCACCTAAATATCACGCTGGGCTCTCCATAAGGGCTCTGGAGGCTGGTAAGCACGTCTTCTGTGAGAAACCCATGGCCACCAACCTGAAAGACGCTAAGGAGATGCTCGTGAAAGCCGAGAAGGCGGGAGTAAAGCTGGGAATAGACTACCAGAACAGGTACCTCCCAAGTCACTCGAAGCTCAAAGAAATCGTGGATTCGGGAGCCCTCGGCGAGCTTGTCCAAGTAAGGACCAGAGTAGCCTATCCCATATTGGAATCGCTGCCAAGCGATGCGCCCATGCTTGGCTGGTTATTTAACCCAGACGTGGCTGGAGGAGGCGTACTTATGGACATAGGCACTCACTGGACAGACCTAGCTAGGTGGCTAGCCGGCAGAGATTACGCTGGTATATACGCGTTGATTGGGCACTTCGACCCCCGCATACCAGATGAAGTTGAGGACACTGCGACAATACTTGCCCGCATGGAGGGCGACATGCAAGCAATCATAGACGTGAGCTGGGCAGTCAAGGCCAGCATGTGGCTCATAGAGATCTACGGAACAAAGGGCACTGCGATGGCAAATCTGCCGCAAGGCGTGCTAGTATACGACAAGGAGAAGCAGGACTGGGTAAACGTTGAGATGCCGCCCTGGGAAGAGCCCCACGCAAAGCTGCTAAATCTATTCCTAAAAAGCGTGGCCGAGGATAAAGAGCCTCCTGTATCAGGCGAGGATGGCTACAAATCTCTCGAAGCAGTTATAGCCGCCTATAAGTCTGCGGAAAAAGCCGCTGAAATAAAGTTGCCACTCTAAGATCAAATTCTTTTAACTAGGCTTGGTTAAATTAAACTAATTTATATGCAGATCCCGCCTACCTAATGGCGGTCATGGGCGAAGAGTTTGCAGTCTATGGTCGTAAAGTTGATCTTAAGCCATGGCTTGAAAGGGAAAAGCTGGAGCTAAGTACTTTAAATAGAGTTTTCAGTAGAATACAACTAGAAGGCTTAAGGGTTCTAGATGCTGGTACGGGGATGGGATATTCGGCTAAATATTTGGCGCAACGTATAGGTAGCGGAGTTTTAGTTACTGTTGACATAGATCCAGGAAGCCTAGATATGCTTAGAAAACTAGCAGGAGTAGAGCTTATCGATAAGCTTATCTTCATAAAGGCTGACCTTAGAAACTTAGATTTTGTAAAAGCCGACTACTTTGACCTGGTTTGTCTATACTACACTATACATACGATTGAGTCAACAACTCCAGGTGGGGTCAAGCGCGTTCTCGAGGAAATGCACCGAGTCTTAAAGCCGGGCGGACTATTGGTGGCTGTAGAAAACTACGCCACCTTCGAGCCAATAGACGACGCGCACAGGCTAATGCTGAAATTTTCCCTAATAGAGAAGGAGATAAATTCTATATTAGCAGTTGCATCTGATATAGAATATGATCCGGAAGAGCTATGTTCTCTCCTCGAAGATGCTGGCTTCCATTTTCTAAATTATAAAGACGTTGGCCAAGGCTGCATAGATCCAACGTTGTTGTCATGGGTCTCCTACCTAATAGATAAAGCAAAATCCATTCAGGACCAAAAAACTAGACGAGAAATACTAGCTAGGCTAAAAGTTTTGCTTGAGGATGCGAAAAAGACGGGAATAAGGGATGCACCAAGCTACGCTATTTACGCTAAAAAAGAATAAATTTCAGCCTATTACAAAAGATTGACAGTCTCGCTTCTTACTATGTAAATTTTGCCAAAAATCTTTTCACTATCACAACCATTAAGGCATGACCTTCACTATCTCTATTTAATTTTTCAGGGGGTAGAGCTAGTGCAATTATCACGCAGCTTAGAACAGGCATAATATTTGGCCATGTAATATTGTGCTTAAAATTTTCAATATACAAAAATAACACAGTTATAAGACATCCCAATTTACGCTCTATTCAAATAAATATGGGTTCAATTTTCTTCTTCCTAATGTTTGTGCGTTGGCACTCTACTATAAATAGCGATAGCAACGCATGTGCTGATGAAGCCAAATAGGTAGGCTAGCCTTGGCGTCCCCCAGTCACTAAGCACGCCCATTGCCGCCATCCCGACCGCGGAGAACGGCTGTAGAAGGGTTCTCCTGAGGCTTATAACAGTGGCTCTTTCCTCGCTTGGAATAAACTCGTTGATCCACGCACTTGTAACAGGGCGGAGCAGTCCCAGTCCAACTTCAAATAATATGCTAAAGAACATAAAGGCGGCAGCTACGCGAAACACTCCCATAAGAAGGAACGCACAAGCCATCAGCACCAAAGCCAGTATCGCAGCCCTTTTATAACCAATCCTG
>JAPDKD010000063.1 GCA_029258735.1 archaeon
CTATAACACTTTCTGGTACAGGGATGAAAAACTTTTCAAAAAGTTATATCCAATGAGTCTGAGACCACAGGCCCACGATATAATAAGAACATGGGCATTCTATACGATTCTCAGATGCACTCTTCTGACTGGAAAGAAACCATTTGAAAATATCATGATGGGAGGGTTCATACTCTCTGAAGATGGTACACCCATGCACGCAAGTCTGGGAAACGTCATAGATCCTCTTGAGATAATCGAGGAATATGGTACCGATGCCTTCAGATGCTATGCCGCAAGTTGTTCTCTCGGAGAGGATAATCCGTTCAGAAGAAAGGATGTTATAAGGGGTGTGAGGTTACTAAAGAAGATATGGAATGTGGAGAAGTTCATTTCTCAGTTTCTTCCTGAAAAAATACCGGAAAAGCCAGACAATCTGAGATTGATGGACAGATGGATTCTCACAAGGTACAGCAAGCTTGTAAGAAGATGTACCGAGTTGATGGATAATTTCGATTTTTCACAGGCCATGAAGGAGACGGAATATTTCCTGTGGCATGAACTGGCTGACCATTATATAGAAATGGTGAAGAGTTTCCTCTACGAAGGTAAGTATACGGATAGCATAGTCTACACGCTCTACAATATTGGTCTGGGTATAGTCAAGTTGTTTGCACCGTTTTTCCCGCACATAACAGAAGAGATATATCATCGTTATTACAAAGATAAGGATGGCAAGGAAAGTGTACACGTATCCGACTGGCCAGAAGAAATACTGTTAGATGAGGATGCTGAGAAAGAAGGAGAATTTGTCAAGGATGTTATAGCTGCGGTGAGGAGGTGGAAAGGAGAAAAGGGTATGGCATTAAATGCACCTCTCAAAAAGATAATGGTGTTTTCCAGAAAAATGGAAACGCTCGCCAAGTGTGAAGAGGATATCAGATACACTCTCAACATAAAAGAAATCGAGTTCTCCTCAGATATGAGCAGGATAGATGAAAGGGCTGTTTCTATTAAACCTGTTCACGCATCACTGGGCAAAAAATACAGAGAAAGAACCAGAGAAGTTTGTAAGATTCTTGAAGAACAGGAGCCGGATGAACTTTACAGGAAACTGAAGGAAAATGCGGAGATCAAGATAGGAGATTTTACAATTACAGGGGATGATGTTAAATTCACTGTCTCATATTCGGTAGCTGGAGAAGAAGTTGATGTTCTGAATGTGGAAGATACCGTGATAGCTATACCGGTGCACCATGAATAAGAGGTTTACAGAACCGCTGAAGAAGATCCTTATCATTCTTCTGATACTTGCCCTTATAGCCTCCGCCTTCGTCGCCATCATATATCACACTTAAACAACAAATCTTTTATATTATCCATAATTTATAATACCTTGATGAATAAACTGGTATCCTGCTCGATTATCATCGGTCTGGTTTTGATAACAATTCTATCCCCTTTCATGACTTACTCAGTTTCAGCAAGGTTTACCCTTATCAAAGCAAAATCCGAAACGATTGTGATTCCAGAAAAAGACCATTTCGAAAATGTTGCCCTAAACAAGGAGGTGAAAACGAGTCTAGTGATAGTTTACAGTTATTCAAGATTCTCAATACCCTCAAATTACTTCCTTCTTTCACCATCCCCAACGAAGATAAACTTAGAGGTCTCAAGTAAGCCCGATTGGTGTAGCGTGGAACTGGAGAAAGAGAACTTGTCTGCAGAGATTCCAATGTCTTCCATAATAGTGGGTGGCAACGTTACATTTGAAGTTGGTGTCTCACTGAAAATAATTTCAAAGGATGCACCTGGATATACTGAGGGGGAGATTGTGATAAAGGCAACATCTTCCCAAAATGGAAATATACAACCCTCTGAAGGAAGTTGCACGATAAAGATCAAGCCCGGTTTCTACCCAGATGTGAGGGTAAACAGGAGTTTTATCTTTGTAGAGATCTCCCCAGGAGAAAGTGAGAGTATTCCATTGAAAGTTGAAAATCTCGGAAACATGGATATCGTGGCAAGTATTGAGGTGAAAAATATATCCTCTATACCCGATTTTCTCTCCATAAATACCAGCAAAATCAATCCGTTCTCTGTTAAATCCAACGGTACAAAGACCATCTATCTTGAAGTATCTGCCAAGAAACTGAATAGGAAAATAAATGAGATATTCTCCATCCCATTGGAAATATCATACCATGCAAAGGGATACGAAGAACTGAAAGGACCGGCAGTGAGTTTGAATATGGATGTAAAGGTAAAGGGAGGTAAACCACCCTCTTCATTCAATCCTGCGATTATTGCAGGAATTGTTTCCATAGTGATCGTAGCCATTCTGATTATACTTCTTTTGATAAGAAAACGCAGGTCGTGATTTTTCCGCTACAGTTTTAAATGACTTCTTCATACCCCTCTAAAGGTGGTGAGAAATGGCAGATAAAGAGATTCTTTCAAATCCTGCTCCACTTGGGCTGATGGGTTTCGGGATGACAACGGTTCTGCTGAATATGCATAACGCAGGACTATACGCTCTCGGCTCGATGATTCTCTCGATGGGGATATTCTACGGGGGTCTGGCACAGATTTTTGCCGGTTTGCTGGAGTACAGAAGGGGCAACACTTTCGGAACGACTGCCTTTTGCTCCTACGGGTTATTCTGGCTGAGTTTTGTCGGGCTCCTGACTTTGCCAGGCATACTTGGTGTTAATCCACCGGATTCCAGTGCTGTTGCAGCATACCTGTTCATGTGGGGTCTGTTCACATTCCTGATGTTCTTCTCGACACTCAAGAAAAATGTGGCGTTAGAAATAGTGTTTCTCTCATTAGCCATCCTGTTCTGGCTGCTTGCCCTCGGAGAGGCTACAGGGATGGAAGCAATCACAAGAATTGCCGGCATAGAGGGTATCTTCTGTGGATTCAGTGCAATATACCTTGCCATTGCAGAGGTCACAAATGAGACCTACGGAAGAGAAGTGCTGCCAATAGGATCAAAGTGATTCAATCTTTGATCCAAACCCTCCTTCTTTAATCTATTTTTGAAATTCGTGATGTGGATGTAGAAAGATTCTTTTTATGAATGCTATCAGGATTTCAGAAATTCTCTGTATGCCAGATATGATGAGTATATATCCACCTTGCTCGTCACCTCATAAGGTGAATGCATACTGAGGACCGGAGGGCCGAGATCTATAACATCCATACCAAGACGACTGAAGTATTTAGCTACAGTGCCGCCGCCGCCCATGTCGACTTTTCCGATTTCTGCTGCCTGCCAAGGTATCTTAGCTTTGTTGAGCATGTTTTTGATTTCCGCAACATACTCAGCGGATGAATCATTGGCTGAATACTTTCCACCGTGACCCGTGAATTTTGATAAAACGACACCATGCCCCAAAGTGCTCGCGTTTTTGAGTTCGAAAACCTCTGTGTAGTTGGGTGTTACTGCTGAATTGACATCGGCGGATATGACTTTGGAGTTTAACATAACTTTATCTATGTTTGCACTAGGGTCTAATTCGTGGATAATGGAACGTATGAATGTCACGACCTGAGCCGCTGTATTACCCTCAGAACCTATCTCCTCCTTATCAACAAAGAGGCATACCGCTGTATATTCAGGATTCTTTGTATCAAGTATTGCTTGCAGGGATGTGTAAACACACGCACGATCATCCTGGCCATAAGCGCCTATCATTGATTGATCCATTCCCACATCTCTGGCTTTCATTGCAGGCACTGCCTCTATCTCTGCCGATATGAAATCCTCCTCCACGATGCCATATTTCTTGTGAAGTATGTCCAGTATCATCTCTTTGATTTTATCTGAAAATTCACCTTCAATGGGTCTGTTTCCAAAAACTATGTCAAGACTCTCTCCCGATATGGCTTCATCGAGTCTCTTCTGGTCCTGAACTTTGTGAGATAAATGGGGTAACAGGTCTGGAACCGTGAACACCGGATCTCCTTCATCCTCTCCTATGTTAAACTCCACCTTTTTACCATCCTTCCTGATGATGACTCCATGCAGAGCAAGGGGTATCACAACCCACTGGAATTTTTTTATTCCGCCATAGTAGTGAGTTTCAAGAAGGGCAAGATTGCTTGATTTATCCTCGTAAAGTGGTATCTGTTTGAGGTCCAGTCTTGGACTGTCCACATGAGATATGACAAGATGTAAACCCTCCTCTATGGGCTTTTTTCCATTAACGATGACCGCCGCCTCCTTGCTCCTGTTAACGATTACCTTCTTACCGGATTTTTTGGCTGACTCTTCTATAAATTTGATGGTTTCTCTTTCAGTTTTTGCTGTGTCCAAGAATTTCTTGTAACCTTCACAGAAGTCGAATGCTTTTTTAATCTGATCCTTTGTGAAAATCTCCCATGCGGTCTTTTTCTTGTAAGCGTATTTACTTTCCCCCTCCTTTTTCTTGGTCTTTTTATCTCCTTTTTTGGCCATGCTGATCACATTTTGCTGGATATCGTCTGAAAATAAAAAGATAACTGGATGTCTGGCTTTTCAGCTCTTATTAATGCCAAACGATAATATAGTAAAGTAAATTAAAAAACAAAATTAAATATTAAATTTGTAATGTTTATTGAAAGCTGATGTGATGGTTGGTGGATAGACGTTGACACTGATCAACACGAAAATAAACAGAATGGTTGCGGGGTAGACAAGTTCTCGACGACCATCCGCTTCCTAGCAAAGGGCAAGGTTAAGAGGATTGATTCTTGATTAGAAGATGAAGGACACTAATATGTTCATAAGCTGTCCTGAGTTAAAACAATTTACCAGAAAGTCTTCCTATTAGAGTTATGAAGATGGACTTGATACGGTTCATCAGGCTCTTAAGGTGAAAAAGCAAATCGATAGAAGAAGAAATTGGTGTTATCCTCCAGTTTTTTATTTAAATGTATTGATCAGAAAAAAAAAAAATCGTTTCTTCTGTAGTGACGCACAATTCTGAATGTACTATCGTAATCGCTTTATCGATTTTTTGTTGTAGATAAGTATGGCTACCGTAATTACTATGATAAAGAGCGTTACAACTGCTAGGATTAAAATTCTTTCATAGATTTCTGTTGTAGATGGGTTTATAGAACTGTAAATTGAATATTCTGATATCGATAAAGGAAGATAATCTCCACCAAACAATATATTTCCGGCGCAGTCATAAGGTAGATTTATATCCCCAATACCATCACCATCTATATCTTCACCCCTATAATCACTCCAATAATTTCCACCAATGTAAGAACCGCCTATAATATTCTCACAAGGGGTTTTAGATACGTTCCAAATGTTACCCCCTCTTCTATCAATTGCGTTTATTTTGTTACTGAAGTAATTGTTGTAAATGAGGTTGTTCTGCGAATAGGCTAAATAAATACCACAATAGTTACCTCTTATATTGCAGTTATGAATTGAGACATTGCAAGCTAACTCGAGCCAGATAGCAACCCACTTATCATTGTTTGTTATATTGCAATTGTGAATTGAGACATTATGAGAATTTATGAGTGTGACGCCGCAACCAGCAAGTACGGAAATCAAATTGTTATCCTCTATATTGCAATCGATAATTGAAACATTATAAGAATTCTCAATTCGGATACCTTCACAAAATCTACTCATAGTCTGATAACCTCTTATATTGCAATTTTTTATTGTTATGTTATGCAAGGTAGATAAGGGATTGTTAACTTCTATTCCTACCAATCCATCTAGTATAGTAAAGTTTTCTACCAGAGTATTATTTGATTTTATCGTGATTCCTATGGTTTTGTAGGCATTTATAATAGGGAAACCTTCTCCCTTATCATTACCAACTAGTCTAATTTCTTTATCAACAATTACACAGGATGTTGATAAAAGACCTCTGAAATCTACGTACAGTTTTCTGGTTCCGTTCACGATTATCGTGTCTCCGTTGCTAGCATTGTTAATCGCATCTTGTATTTTGGAATATGCATCTGGATCATCTTGATCAACATATATCACTTTACCTTGTGTTTCCCCGATTAGAATCATTGTAAACAAAAATACTCCCAAGAGTGTTCCCAATATAAAGAATATATGTCTGTATTTCAGCATTTTCCCCTCGAGCGGTAAGGATTTTGGTTTTATAAATTTGATGAACCCTATCAGGTTCACCAACCTTTCAAGGGTAAAGATTCAGGCAACAAAGTCCAAAATTTCGATCTGTTGGTCTCAACAGATGGGGTAGTCAGGTCTGTTCTCTCTAACTTTTTCTTTACCTGTGTCTGTAGATACTATCTACAGACAAATTAAAAAATAAAGTGAAGAATAAAAAAAGAAAGGTTTCACTGTAAAATAAATCTGCCCCTGGTTCTTTCTGATGGTGATAATTTAATTTCTAGCTCACGAGCAAGAATATCTGATAGCGTTGCAAAGGTCTTTTGGCTTGTACCCATTAGAGCTATTTTCCCTCCTGGGATGCCTCTCTTACTGGATCTCCAAGCGTCTGGTTTCATATAACCACTATCTCTTAACTTGGACAAAACATCGTATAGTCTTCCCTCTGTAAGAATGTATCTGCCATTTTCATCGGTGCAATATTTGATCACTGTTGGGAATAATCTATGAAATACAAAGGCACCTGTTGTCTTTTGTACCAAGTAATCCTTTGGATTCTCGAAAGCTTCTGGTAAAAGTCTCTTTATCGCATTCCAATAATTGTTCAAAATTTTTGATAGAACACTTACATCTTGATCTTTAAATTCTTCGTGTG
>JAPDKD010000014.1 GCA_029258735.1 archaeon
GTGATTTCCTTGTTTGCAGGACAGCTCATCTTATGAACCTTTCCTCCTTCCACGTAAAACAGCATTCCATTTCCGGGCTGTCCGCCCCTGTATTTCTTGTCCAGAACGGCGGTGAAGAAGAGTTTGTTTCCGTAAGGCGCAAGAGATACGATATGATACTTCCCGCTGTCCACATCATCGAATCCCGTTTCCAGTTTCTTCCAGCTTTTTCCATCATCACTGCTGTACCACAGACCTTTGCTGGAACCGGCGAATAGTAAACCATCGAACTCTTTCAGGTCATAGAAATGAACATCAACAAAATCTTCCTGATTTATGATTTTCCAGCTTTTTCCACCATCTTCACTCCGCCACACACCGCCGAAGCCGTGCGAAACAAATAACACACCTTTGCTGGTTGAAAAGATAAAATGCATGTCTCCTCCGTCCATGCCTTCCAGCTGTTCCCATTCTCCATAAACCACAACATATGTTCTCTGGACACATCCCGAGAGAAGAGAAAACATCATTATACCTGCAAACAGTGCAGGTAAGACCCATGCACCCCTCATCACACCAAAATGGACAACAACCTTCTTAAGATTTTCAGAAAAAATCTCCAGTACAGTTTAAAAACTGTTAAGAAATACCATCTTAGTGAAGCCGGCGTAGCTCAGCTGGTAGAGCGGGTGACTCGTAATCACCAGGTCGAGGGTTCAAATCCCTCCGCCGGCTCTGTTAATGATAAGGCTCTTTTGCTGGATGAAGATCGACGTTTATCCATGGAAGTTCTATTGCATAGAACGGAGTTACAGGGATACGTATCTTTCCGGAAATAATTTTTGGACCTGAAGAGTGACCACTCCAGTAATTTCCGATCCATCGGTTGAAGGAAAGAACAGGCGTGCAGAAACTTGCATCCACGTTATTGTTGATAAAGTTATTCTTCTGTATCACATTACCCCTGCATTTTGTTGCAAGGAATGAGCCAAGGTACAGACCAAAATCAGTGTTAAGGGATATGTTATTTCTGTACACTGTATTTTTCACTCCTTCCACCGATATTCCGATCTTGCTGTGAACAATGCGATTTTCTGATATGTTGTTACCCTGCGACCAACCTTTAACAATACATATCCCACACCATCCTTTACACGCTTCCACATCATTCTGTGAAATTCTATTGAAGGAGCCGCCCTGTACACTTATGCCAAAAGAATCTTCCTGTGTGATTGTATTTTCAGAAACGATATTGTAATCAGAGTATGGAGCAAGAAGAATTCCCCCGATGTTATCATGCAGTGTATTTAGTGAGATGTTGTTATGGGATGCAGACCACAAAGAGATAGCAATATCTGATAACGTTATCTGGTTATTCGAGATGGTTACATTCTGACAACCTTCCAGAGATATTCCGCACCCCTCAAACTCCGAGATGTTGCCCGCATATTTAGAAAAGACACCGCTGGTAATATTTGAGATTGTACAATCCGAGACCATCACGTCATGAGACTGAACAAGCACAATACCAGAAAACCCATCCAGAAAATCACATCCTGAAATAGTGCTATTGTATGATGAAAATACAAACAAACCGCAGTCGTTATTCTCGAAGTTACAGTCATGAATGTTCAGATTCTCCACCTCATATGTAACGATACCTGCATGTGGGTATGAGCCACCTGTTATGGTGAATTGCGATACCTCAACATTGTTTGCTGTAACATTTATCGCATATCCGGAGGCGGCGGCGATTATTGTGCTATCTCTGCTTTCTCCTATCAGTTTTATCTGCTTGCTTACCAGGACGCTCTCATTATATACTCCGCTGTATACAAAAATAGTGTCTCCATCTGTTGCATCATCCACGGCTTGCTGTATGCTGCTGTAATTTCCTTCACCACTTCCCCCAACATACAGCACTCTACCCTTGCCGTAAAGATATAATCCGTTTGTTGGAACAACAGCAACCACAATCAACATGAGGAAGACAGAAACAGGCAACATCATCTTTCCTCTCATATTCTACCTCCATTGATGGCTGCGCCGCCTGCAGCTACCTTTCCGGTAATTAATATTCCAAACATTTATTTATTTACCTTAAATTTATTTACTTTTTTCTTTTTATATTATTTATGAGAATAACCGCAAGAATGATGCACGCGAAAATCCAGGGTACATCCAGATCCGGCGTTTTCTTTTTCTCACTGATGGTTACAGAGGTGGAATTCATGCTCACCTTTCCACCGTTATCTACAACAGTCAGAGTGACCATGTATGTACCAACCTTCTTGTAAGTGTGGGTCACGATCTTTCCCTCGGCTGTGCTGCCATCACCAAAATCCCAGATATAGCTTATTATTTCTCCATCAGGGTCATAGCTGGAGGAACCATCAAACGTGATTTCTTCATTTGCCTTCCCTTTGTATGGTCCACCTGGATCAGAGATGGGCGCCACATTGACCTCTTCTTCCATTACTATGGCATACGTCTTTGCAATGTTGCTGGTGCCGTTGTTGTCTATGACTGTTAAAGTTACCGTATAATTACCTGCTTTTGTGTATGTATGCGTCGGGTTTTCCGCAAGAATCTCTCCACTTCCGTCACCAAAATTCCATCTGTAGAACTTTATCTCTCCATCTGGGTCGTATGATTTTGAACCATCAAACTGTATAGGCATACCAACAAATCCCTGATAAGGTCCACCTGGGTCTGCGACCGGCTTATCATTTGTTGGTGGTATGGGTACGGTATTGAATACCCATATATCAGATACATTTTCCAGCTTCGAATCGTTGACCACAACATACCACGCCATCACCGTATTATATGGGAGATGGAGTGTACAGGATGCTATCCCACCATTCGGTATATCGTGCCTCTCTGCAAGGAGGTAATTATCGCTTGCTCTGTAGAAATAGACAGATAGTTTATCGCTGTCGGGATCAGTAACCTTTACCTGAAGAACAGGGGATAGACCAACATTGGATTCCCCATCCTTGGGTGAGATAACTTCCGGCTTGTTTGGAGGTTTGAGGAAATTTCCGGTTGGGTATCTATCTATGCCGCCGCCCTGTATGTTGTAAGGATAATCCCCTATGCCATCATGATTTCTGTCCACATCGTTGTAATCGTCCCAATAGTTGCCCACCTCTCCATTGTCCCACATATTCTTTCCATTGCCCTTTGCATGGTTGCTGTTTTTGAGAAACCTGTTTTTGTAAATCATGTTGTTTTCACAATCTGCGGAGCTCGCATCTATTGCATACAGTATGGAGTTTGTGAACAGATTATCAAGAATGGTATTGTTGTTTCCGTGCAGAACCAGAGCAATATCATTACCATCGAATGTGTTGTTCCTTACGGTGCAGTCTATTCCATTGAGATTCAATCCGGTGGGATTCTGGGAGAAGGTATTCCTGTAAATCGTGCTGTTATCAACATTGTAGAGATTCATACCAGCAACATTGTTGTGTTTCATGGTGTTGTTGGTTATGTTGAAGCCGGCGCAGTTCTGAACGTAAATACCATACTGATTGTAAAGGAGGGTGTTTCCATAAACGATGCCATTCTGCGAGTTGAAAAACTTTATTCCCGCAACGGTACAGTTTGTTATGTTATTATTCGTGAAGGCATCATTTACGGATGATGTTACATAGATTCCCTTACCTCCTCTTATAACATTCTCACCAATGGTATCTCCATCAGAGGAATCCAGGTATATAGCCCAGATGTCACCGGTTACATTTATGAAATTTCCCTGAATGATAACATTATCAGATTTAACATAAACTGCGGCAACATAGCAGCCCTTTGCTGCTTTTATTGTAAAATCTTCGATTGTAACAAAATCCGCTATCACTTCTATCGTGTATCTGTGACTGTCGTTCTTCCATATAGTTGTGTTTTCTTTACTCAGACCCTGGAGAGTGATCTCCTTATCAATAAGAAGGGTTTCATTATAAATGCCCGGGAAGACGTATATCGAATCCCCATCCTCTGCATTATCTATTGCCTGCTGTATTGATGTGTAAGGATGTTCCACGCTACCGTCTCCATCGCTGTATGGGTAGGATACATCAACATAGATATCTCTCGCATGGCCTGACATCGCTATAAAAAGAACAAACAAACCGATTGCAAGACCAGATATCAAATATACCGCTCTTCTCACCACCATTCCGAATATCGTATGGGGAAATATATATTTATGAGTTTAGTTCTGGTGAAGAGGACATGAAAAAGGTGTGCGTAGGAGGAACCTTTGACAGGCTGCACAGAGGGCATAAGGTGCTGATAGAGAAAGCTTTTGAGATCGCTGGGAAAGAGGGGAAGGTTATAATAGGCCTGAGCGCCGGCGCACTCGCTGAAAAGAAAAAGAACTGCCTTGATTTCAACGAGAGAAAGAAGAATCTGGAAAATTTTCTCAAAGCCAGGGGCTTCAGTAATTATGAAATCTACCCGATCCATGATAAATATGGATTGACCCTGGTCGAGGATTTTGATGTGATAGTTGTTTCTGAGGAAACATTCGATGTTGCTTTGGAGATAAACAGAATGAGGAAAAAGAGAGGCCTGGCAGAGATGGAGATAGTGAAAATTCCCATGATAAAGGCTGAAGATGGCAGACCGATATCTTCTTCCAGAATAAAAAAAGGAGAGATCGATGAGGAGGGCAGATTGACCAGATGATTTCCATCCTGAGGTTGATAAACATTATATACAGATTGTGGTTAAGGAGTTTGGAAGGTGAAAAATATGGTATACGCGATATTTGAAATCAAGAAGGAGGATTCCAGAAAGATAGACGAAGTCCTGAAAGATGATCTGGTGAGCAGACAGAGTATAACAACCAGAGATGCATCATCCCTTGACATAGACAAGGATGTGGTTTATGTTAAGATTGAGGGTAGCGAAGAAGGTATAAAGAGAGCCGAGGAACTCTTCAAGGAATTCTCTGCAAAGAAACTCGACGAGAAAGAGGCGAAAGAAATCAACAAAAAGATGGAGGCGCAGGACGAGAGCGCAGCGCTGGGTCTTGGAAATGTATTTGGCTGAAATCAGAGACTCCAGTACCTCTTCAGTATCTTTTTAAGCTCGTCTATCCTGTCTCTTGCATAAATCAATTCCTCCACTTTTTCTCTGTAATTGAACTCTTCACCATGCATTGCATATATCTCAGAGAGTACAAGTACACCGAGTTTGCTGAGATTGTACCCTCCTTCCAGGGAACATACAATCCTGGGCTGAACAGATCTGAGCTTCTCTATGATTCTGTAAAAACTCTCTGCCGATAACCTGAGTCCTCCAAGCGCATCCTGATAGTGAGAATCGAAACCGGAGGATACTATGATTAAATCAGGCTTGAACTGCTCAGCCACAGGTAGAAAAATTTCATCCATAGCATCCATGATGGTCTTCTCTCCGGCGCCCCTCGGCAGAGGTAGATTTATGGTGTATCCTTCCCCTCCACCTCTACCAACCTCATCAATATCTCCCGTTCCGGGGTAATGTGGGGATAGATGAAACGATTGATACATCACTCTATCACTCTCATAGAAAATGTCCTGGGTTCCATTTCCGTGATGGACATCATGGTCAAAAATCAACACCTTCTTGTTTTCCTTTGATATGATGTGGGCTGCAAGGGCAACGTTGTTAATCAGGCAGAATCCCATCGACCTGTTTCTGGTCGCATGATGTCCCGGAGGTCTGACCAGAGCAAAACCAGCATCAAATTCTCCAGATAACACCTTGGATGTCAGCATAACCACTCCGCCGGCTGCAAGCCTTGCTATCTCATAGGAGCCGGGACACACGTATGTATCCATATCCACCCATCCCCCGGTTTCGCTTAATCTTTTTACATTCTCTACCATCTCTTTTGAGTGGATCTCCAGAATCTTCTCCTCATCCGCTGGCTCGGGGGAAACAATCTTTATCTTCTCGAAAATCTCGGACTTTTTCAGGTCACGCATTATGGATATCAGCCTCTCGGAGTTTTCTGGATGGTTGAAGTTATCATGCTCCAGGAATTTATCCGAATAAACCACCGAAATCATGATGGAAAAATTGGTTTGATATATTTAAGTAGTTGTTATCTATTTTTTACTGGTAGATGGGGGAAACTCTGTTAGGAATATCATCCGAGTATCTGTACATTCACGGTAAAAAACCAAAGTTAGTGGAAGATATACATTCCCCTCATTTTCTCGTATTCTCCAGAAACGAGTCTATAGAAGCAGATAGAAAAAGATTGATAGATGCTTGGAAGAAATCTCAGGATACTCCTTTGAGACACATAAAGGATGTTGGTGAGATAGAAAGATTCAGAAGCTTCTGGGATTTTGGTAAGGAGATAAAAGCATTCAGGGTTTTTGTGGATAGATCATTTCTGGTTCCAGAGGTCAGCGATTACATCTTTTTCAATCTGAATCTCTACACCGCGGAGCACGATATTCCCTATCATCAGAGGGTGCTCATAGACCTGGCTGTTGAGGATAAAGCATGGATTCTTGACACCGAAGGGATAAAGAAAAAACTGAAGATCCTCGTTTACGACATAGAAACAACAGAGTTTGAAGAGGGAAGAACTGATCTGCCGATAGATATCCTTGGATTTTCATCCTTTGATGTATCCATAGAATCCGAGAAGAATCTCGACAGGGAAGAGTTCAATTTTGAAATCAAGGATATACCTTCGAGCTGGAGAGATTGCGAGGTCATACAGTTTGTATCGAGAAACGAAGATGAGGAA
>JAPDKD010000033.1 GCA_029258735.1 archaeon
GTTCGCCGCTTCTTCTTTTAACGAGGATGCTTGGCTCCGCTTTTACGTATATGGGGATGCCTGTTTTAAGCACGAACGCCAAGATTGTGCGGCCGTAAATTTTACCGAGGATGTTTGCGTCGTTTGTGGTCATTATTAGCCAAGCTAGGAAGTCGAGCGGGGATCTTTCGCCTATTACTGCGTATCCCAGGTACTTGGGTATGAGGAAGCTTCGCACAACTATTGGGATTATCGATATTACTTCTATTAAGCGCCAGAGCGGCTTCATCTTAGACGGTATATTTACCCTATAGTACGGGTTTTCCTCTCCTTGCATGTTTCTAAATCTCCTTAGCAGTCTTGCTAGCAGGGAGGCTAGCGTATGCGTGCCTCGCATCCATGCTAGTCTTACCTCTATACGTCGGTTTGAGAAGTCTTCTGCTAAGGATTTAGCTAGAGTTGTTTTTCCGGATCCGTCTGGCCCCATGAAGTAGATTATTTTCAACCCGTTTACCTTAAAGACCTAGCCAGCCCCATATTTTACGGTGGGTTTGGAGGGGCTTTTCTTTCGATGTTTCTATCGTTATAACGTTGTTTGTGAGTTGCCGCGAGGCTGTTAATACTAGGCTATTTCGCGCGTACTTGTCATATCCACCTACTACCTTAGTTAGGCCTGCGGCTCCTTCGCGGTTAATTATTCTCTGAGTTTTGGCTTGGTTGATTGTGGTGAGGTGAATTATCTTAGTGTTGCCGAGTATTTTTTTGAAGATTTTTAGTTCGAGTTTTGCTATGCGTACGGCGCTGTCTATTTCCCAGTATTTTAGCAGATAATATGAGTGGTCGGCTATTGCTTGGGGCACGTAGTCTTCGAGTATGATGTGCATGCCTAACTTTTCGAGTATCTTGTAGATTGCAGCCCTAATTGTTAGTGAAGCTACGTCTAAAGTTATGAGTAGCGGAAGAGCGTTTTTCAGCATGTTGGAGTTTGTTTTCTCAACGTATTCTATTCTGTCTTCATTGATTATTTTCATAGATTTTAGGCGGGGTGCGTGGGTGGATTTTAAGGTTTTTGCTATGATTTTTGCAAGAAGATATGCGGGGCCTCCGAAGGGCGATACTAGCTGGTACATGTACTTTCTTTTTTGTAGGTTTAGGCGCGAGCATATTATTCTGATTTGTGTGGATTTTCCTGTGGCTACTCCGCCCGTGAATACTATTACTATGAGGTTCCTCTCGCTGCTTCGTGGTCAGGTGTGTTAAACGTAGTCTGGCGTTAGGTTCTTGTTTTCGAGGAGCCAGTCTAGAGTTTTCGTGATACCTTCTTCTAGGCTGACTTGTGGGGTGAAGTTTAGCAGTTTTCTCGCTTTTGATGTGGCTGCGTAGCCTCCTAGGGGGTCTCCCTTGGGGCGTGGGCCGTAATCTATTGTTGACTCCATTCCTATTTTTGTTTCAACTATCTTTTTTATTGTTTCAGCAAGAGAGTCTATTCTTGTGGGTACGCCTGTACCCACGTTTATGGCTTCGCCTTCGTTTCCTGCCGCCTCGGCAGCTTTTACGGTTGCTTCGGCGATGTCGTCTATGTACGTGAAGTCTCTTACTTGATTGCCTCCAAAGACGACCATCGGCTTTCCTTTGAGCGCGCGCATTAGGAATATTGCTATTACCCAGCTGTGGCTTTTAGGCTTGGGAATTTGCATGGGACCATATACGCTGAAGTACCTTAACGAGGTTGTTGGTAAGCCGTACAACTTGTAGAATAGGTTTGCCTCGTATTCTCCCCACAGTTTTGAGTTCGCATAGGTTGATAGGGGGTTAGGCTTCATATCTTCGCGGAACATCGGCGGCTCTCCAGGCGTGGGTGGGGGCTGGTTTCCGTAGACCGCAGCCGAGGATGCGAAAACGTACTTTCCTATTTTAGCATCTAAGGACGATTTAAGAACGTTATATGTCCCGAGCACGTTTGTTCGGAAGTCCTCGTCTGGGTTGTATATCGTAGCGGCGACGTCGGCATAGGCTGCAAGGTGAAACACTACGTCAACGTCTTTGAAGTGTTTACCTATGTCTTTTGAAGCTATATCTGCGCGTACCATTTCGACGCGGTCTGCGTCTTGGAACTCTTTGCCGTATACCTTTAACTGGTTAAACGGGTATGCGTTAAGATTGTCTATAACTCTTATGGATGCGGCCTTTCTTTCTACCAGTTTTTTTACAACGTTGCTGCCGATGTGGCCACTGCCACCGGTAACAAGCACGTTGGTTCTAGACCATTTCAATTTTTTCGCCTATATATCCTTTTAAATTTAATTCTATGGAATATAAAGGTTTCTATTTGATTCTATTAAATTTTCTTAATAATATTTTATAGGGAATTCTGAGCGCGCAGCACGTGGCACGCTGCATTCTTCTATATATTACTAAGTATGTATATGCTAGATTTTTGAAGCTAAATGCTTTGTAGTACATTGCAAATAAGGCGGGAAAGAAGGTAAATATAAGCGCAGCATATATTGGATTAACTGGAATGCATGAAGCGGCTAGCAACGGCACTATGAGGTACATTGAGGCTTCGAGTTTCCAAGTTGTGGGTGCTCTGGTAAGAACTAGGTAGTAGGTGTCGGCGCCCACTGTGAAATCGTATTTAAGTAGGTTAATGTACCATGTCAGAACTTTCTTTAGTTTTCCTGTTGTTGAAGTTGTCTCTTTTCTCGTTGTTTTGTTTTCCTTTTTATTGTGTATGTGGATGCAAGGGGCTTTACCTTCTATTATTATCTTGTATTTAGTTTTTCTAGCTATTCGGGCTGAGAATTCGAAGTCGTCGTTTGAGGAGACTGGTGGGCCTAAATCCTCGTCTATAAGCCCTACTTTTTCGAATGTTTCTTTCTTTACTAAGCTTAGCCCTATGTTTAGGACTTTAGTTTGTTTGGCTTTGTTTAGGAATCTGAAGAATTGCACTTTTTCCCATAGTGTTGGTGGGTTCATCATGTATGGGAATGTGACTGCGCAGGTTTCGGGGTTTCTGAGGTGCTCCATGGCGTATTTGACTGCTTTGGGGTGTAGTACGATGTCGTCGTTTAGTAGGAGTATATAGTTGCCTTTGCTGCGTTTTATGCCTAAGTTTCTCGCGTAATTTGCTTTTTTGTTTCTTCTGTTGATGAGTTTTATTGTGTGAAACTCTGGGCCGTGTTTTTCTACGTATTTGCTGACTACTTCAGTGGTTTTATCTGAGGGTAGCTGGTAGTGTATCATTAGGACCTCTATGTTTTTTGTGTCGTAGTCGAGATTCCGAATGGATTCTAAAACGTCGATGACTGTAGCCGCGCTGTTATACAGCGGTAGGACTACTGAAATCTCGGGTTTTTCCATTTTTTACATCTCCTTTCTCATAGTTGTGAGTCTTTAAAAGCTTTGATTATTTCGGGCGTAACGACATTTTCCCCGAATTTACCGTAGACCGCGGTCCGCAGTTTACTCCCTATGTCTGCAAGGTCTTCTCTAGAAAGGCAGGCTGCCTCTTCTACTCTATCTGCGAGGCTGTCGGCGTCTTTTGGTTTAAACAGCATTTTCTCCGCGAACGTTTCTTTAACTATTTCGGGTATTCCTCCTATGTTTGATGCGATGGGTATTGTTCCTACGGCCATTGCTTCTAGGACGGTGTAGGGGAGGGGTTCCTCCCAAATTGAGGGTATTATTATTGATGTGCTTTTAGAGTATAGCTCGATTATTTTTTGATAGGGCATTCGGCTTCTGAACTCTATTTTGCTGGTGCTGTGCTTTTGACCATTCCAGGTGCCTACGAATATGAACTTCGCGTCTACCTTTTTCTTGGCGGTTTTTGATGCTGCTGATAATGCAATTTTATATCCTTTGATGTAGCTTTTGCCTCCTGTATACGTGAATGAGGGTTTTCTGTATTTGGTCTTTTCTGCCGTTAAAGGTGGGAGGGGGTTGTAGACGTTAATTATCTTGTCGCGGGCTTCGGGCATGTTGCGCGCGATTATTTCGGCCTGTCTTCTGGATACGCATATGATTTTGTCCGCTTGGGCAGCCCATTTCCTTGCTAAAAGGTTTAGGGGCGTTAGTGCCGTGCTTGCTAGAGCTTTTGCGTAGCTTTTGTGCTCTAGAACTTCATACTTGAACGTTTTTTTGGCGTCGGTTAGGGCTGAGGGTGCGCCGTCTTCCGGATACATGGAGGCTGTAAACGATATTGGCTGGTAATCGTGCAGATGAAGGATCACTTTTTTGCCTTGTTTCTTTGCTAGTGGTATTGCTGGGTAAGCTAGGCGAGGGATATAAACGATATCCGCCCTGTCGATAAGGCTGCTAAGAGTATTCTTAACATGGGTGTTTAGAATGTTGAACCATAGGTGGAGCTTGGAGTTTCCACAGAGCTTGGGGATGTGTACTACTTCTATGTTTGTGTTATTAGGTGTTGCTGTGAGGGGGCATGCGGCTATTATTATTTTAAACCCGTTTTTTGCTAGTATGTTTGTTATGTGTTTTGTTGCTAGCTCTGCTCCGCCGAAGACCTTGTATTTTCTGGCGTCTAGGATGGTAAGTATAGTTTCCAGGTTATACTCCCTAGTTGTCTATGCTTATGGCGCTGTGCGTGTCGCTGACGTAGACTAGGGACTGCGTTGTGGCGAGTTCGGCCACTTTTCCTATTCCTAGCCTTTGTTTCTTGAAGACGAATAGTGAGTTTTTGTATGGGTTGAGGCTTAGTTCTTCCTTGACGATGAATCGGTAGAGTATTTCTCTTATGGATTTGTACTGTATGCTTTTTATTGGTATGTCGTAGTCGAAGTAGATTTTGCGGTAAGCTTCTTGGTTGATTACGTTGTCGAGCAGAATTGACTGAGCGATGTCCTGGTAGGGGTGTAGTTTTGCAGCTACCTCGAAGTTTGGGTGCTCTAGGGGAGCCCAGTCAGGGCTGTGGGTGCCGAGGCCTACTGCTAGTGCCATGATTGCAGCTATTATCGCAATGATTAGCTTGTTTCTTCTTTTTGATAAAGTGTAAGTTACGGCTCCTAGTGAGAGTGAGGATAGGAAGTATCCCGTGGGTATTAGGTATTGGCCTGATTCTATTCGCATTACGTATCCTATGTATGCGACTATTATTGTTAGGAGTGCTGATACGCTCGATGCTATGTATAGCTCTCTGATGATGGATGTTTTATCTCTTTTGTCGTTCTTTTTTAGTAGGGTTTTAACCAATTCAGCCGCGATGAGCGTGAATGAGAAGGAGAGGGGTATTGCCCACGTGTACGCGTATACGTAGAAGTCGGGGTTGCTGTATCCTGGGGCTTGGAACTTGCTTATTGTGCGTCCGAAGAGCATGTCTTCTACTTGGAGTTTTTCTGATACACCTAGTATTATTGAGATGAAGGTGTTAACGGATGATGCAATGCTTACTCCTTTTTGGAAGAGTAGCGTGTAGATGTATGTCAAGAACCAGTAAAGCAGGGTGATTAGGTATAAGTTTAGTGAAAATATTTTTGTGAGCATGTACTTCTTTTGTTTGATCCTACTTGTTTTTAGGCTATTTGTCAAGCTATACCATGACAGCAGGACTGAGAATACAGTCAGAAGAGCTATGGGGCCTATGGGGTGCGCGAATATCATTACCACCGTTGTTAGGAGGTAAGCCAGCATTACTTTGCTGTTTATGCCGTCTCTGAATGCTAGTATGAATAGATACAGTATTGATACAGCATAAGGTATTGAAAGTATTCTTGATTGAAATGAGAGGGAAGGAATTATCATGAAAGCAAGGAGCGCGGGGAAGAGCTCTGGCCTGCCTAGCTTTTTCATAATGGCAAACATGAATAGGGCTATTGCTAGGTAGAATGTTACATCTCTAAATACAGGTATTAGCGGGCTGACTTCTACTCCGCACATGTATGATAGAGATACGAAGATCATGGGGTCGACGGGTATGAAGTAATAGAATTTTCCCTTCGCTGAACTTTCCATGTAGGAAGTTATGCTTCCCGTTATATAGAGAGGCTCCTTCTTTACGTCGTATATCGGGTAGAAACTGTTTTTCGAGTATACTAGGGCTGGTATTGAGACTAAGGCTACTATTGCCACGTATATGAGCGTCGACTGTTTTACCTTTTTTGCCGCGCAGAGATACGTTGTTAGGCCCGCTAAGATAGCTTGCAGTATGAAGTACAAGGGTGTTCTGGCAACACTGTCGAGGGGGAATAAGCCGGTTATCAGCGTTAGGGTCGCAATAACAATTAGAATTTTAGACGTGTGGTCTGGCCTTGCAGGCTGTTCTTGCTTTTTGCTTGCTTTCTTTTGGTGAATCCTTTTTCTAATGCTTGGTGCAAGGTAGCTTAGCGTGTATAGGATTGCTAAAATTATCGTTAGAAGTATAAAGTCGACTATGAGAGTTCCGCTAAACGTTAAAGGTTTTAGAACTAGGTTTTGAATGCTAGGTAAATACACTTTTCGTGCCTGTTATTATTTTCCTAAGTGTTTGCGCGGCAGCGTGCTGGTAGACATATACTACTTGTTGGGGGACGTGGGGATTTGGTGCGGATCGCTGAGCTATTTTTGAAGCTACGAAGCTGGCAAGGTATGCTGGGTCCTTGTTTTGAAGGGTTTTCGCAGCGGCCCACCATAGAGGGAGACCATGTAGCGCGTCTACGCGTCCCTTCGTGTATCCCTTCATCGGCTTATCAAGCCTTAAGGAGCACGTCTCATCTTGGTGGAGAGAGCTCTTTGACTTCTA
>JAPDKD010000009.1 GCA_029258735.1 archaeon
CATGTTTTGATAGCAATCCAGATACAAGAATAGAAGATGGGATTGCAGATATTGCTGGAATATGGCTTCATTGTTTTGGAGGAGCTGAAGGAAGCGAAGAAGATGCTTTAAAAAGAATAGATGCTGACTATGAGCTTATAAGAAAAAAGGGATTGCACATGAAACTTTTCTTTGCGATTCAATCTTTTGGAATAGAAGGCACAGCATATAGAATGCCTTCTGCCATGGAAATGCTTGAATTTGGCAGAAAAGTTTTTGAGAAAAATAAGCTTGATGGCATTTTCTGGTATCCATGGGATAATCCAGCTGGCTATACAGAATGGCTCAGCAAAGATAGGTATGATGAAGAAGGAAATGATAGATGGGAAGTTGTAAGGCAGTTGGCGGATGAATTTATGAAAGGAAATGAGAGTTTATATGCAGAGATAACAAAGCCAAGAAATGGCATCTATGTTATGGACAGATATGTAATGAATTTTGATGTTCCTCTAATCATAGGAGAAAAATAACAGTAGAAACTGCAGTTTATCCACAGGCAAATAAAGTGGAATTTTATGTAGACAATGAAATAAAATTTACAGATGAAACTCCACCATATGAATGGCAATGGAATGAATTTGCCATCGGATGGCATGAAATAAAAGTTGTGGCATATAAAAATGAAAGAACAGCAGAAGATGAAATGGATGTTATGGTGTTTATTTGGTGAAAGAAAGAGAGTTCTTAAAGAAGCATAGCATAAACTTTTTAAAATCCAAATGAGATAAAACATAATGAAAAACGAGATGAAGACAATACATTTTCATTTTACCTCAAAAAATGGAGATTCTGCGAATATTTAAAAATATGAACGAAAGCATATTAAGGGGATGAGAAATATGGATAACAAAAGAGAACTATATAAAAGAATTAAAGAACTTGATCCTAAAGGAGAGATTGTAAAAATAGACCTTTCAAAAAATACAATTGAATACAATGAGGAGATTATTAAACTTTATAGGGAGATAACAGATTTAACAAATGAAGAAATTGTAAGAGCGTATCTAGTTTTAAAGCTTATCAAAAAATTAGGTTATTCTAAAAAACATTGTATAGAGCTGGAAAGAGAATACACAATGGGCAGAGATCCAAGCAAAGGCGCAAGAGTAGATATTTTTCTAACTAAGGAAGGGAAACCGTTTGCAATGTTTGAGTTGAAATCACCAGAAGAATATGAAGTTGAGATGGATAACGCTATAAAAAATCAATTATTTGAGGTAGCAGAGAAAGCCGATGCTAGGTATCATACTCTTAAATATCTCATTTACTATACAGTATATATTTCTGAGGATGAAAGACTTACAGAAAAAATTGTAACCATTGATTACAGGAAATATAAGACCTATGAGGAATGGGAAGATGCGAGTAAACCTAATCTGATGGCAATTCCAAAGGATTATGGAGTTGTTAAAAAACCAGTTTTTATTAAGAAAGGAAAGCCAGATTTAAGAACAGATGTTACTAAAGATGAACTGGAGAGAATTAGATCTAATATTCATAACATTCTTTGGGGGGTGGAAAATACCACATTGAATTATTTTTCAATCTGATGGGGATCTTGTTGGCAAAGATCTATGACGAAAAAGAAACTGAAGATGGCAAAGAATATCAATTTCAAGTTTTCTATAAAGATGGAGAACCTGAAGAACCCGAAGAAGTGGCGGAGAGGATAAATAAACTATATAAGAAGGCTTTGAAAGAATATCTTGGATATTCTGAAAAAGAACTAGAAAAAGCAAGAGATATTGTTTTTGATGCTCCAAAAGTAAAGTATGTTGTTGAAATTTTGCAGGGAATATCATTGACCACCAATAGATACGATATACTAGGAGATTTCTTTGAGAAAATTGTGAGGGCAGAGTTCAAGCAATCTAAAGGTCAATATTTAACTCATACAAATCTAGTTAATTTCATAATTAGAGCGTTAGAACTAGAAAATCTTGCTTTACATTTAATAAATGAAGAAAAGAAGTTACCATATATAATTGATCCTGCTTGTGGCTCTGGGACATTTCTTATTGAATCAATGAAGCTCATTACGTCATATATTTTAGAAAATCAGGATAAATTGAAGAAATCCAGAAGCGTTAAAGAATTTGTAGAAATGATGTTTCCACCAGCAAGACGCAATGCTTGGGCAAATTGGTACATCTATGGAATCGAAATAAATCCAGATCTAGCAACTGCAACAAAGGTTAATATGGTGGGTCATGGTGACGGTTCAGCAAATATTGAGGCAAAAGATGCTCTAATAGACTTTGAAGAATATACAAAAGATTTACTACAAGTCAAAAAGACATCGGAGGTATATCCAAAGCCTGTGAATGAGCAATTTGATGTTGTCATTTCTAATCCACCGTTTAGTGTTACCATAGATAGAGATACCGCCAAAAACTTACCAAAAATCTTTGTTTGGGGAGAACTAATAAAGAAACAACTGGATAAAGCCAAGAAGAAAAAAGAAGTAAGCCGGAAACTTTGTTTATAGAGAGATGGTATCAACTTTTAAAGCCGAATGGACGATTGGGAGTTGTCTTACCGGAGAGTGTATTTGATACAACTACAAATCGTTATGTTAGGTTATTCCTTTACAAATATTTTTGGATTAGAGCAATAGTTTCTTTACCTGATTTGGCATTTCAGCCTTACACTCCAACTAAAACTAGCCTCTTATTTGCTCAAAAGAAGACTCCCGAAGAAGTAAAGGAATGGGAAGAATTATGGAAAAAATATCAGAAAGAATATAAAAAACTTAGAGAAAGAATTGACGAATTGCTCAAAGTAAGGAAAGGTGCTTTTGAATACGAAAAACTCCAAAAAGAATTGGTAGATAAATTGAAAGAATTGTTAGGAGAGAATTTTGATGAAAATGATAGTATATTAGATATTAAAGAATTGAAAGAAAAATATGCCGAGGAAATAAGATTAGCAGATGAGGAATGGTGGGTATTCAGGAAAGTTTCTGAAGAATTGAATTACAAAATCTTTATGGCTCATGCAGAGGAAATAGGCTATAAACGAGGATTAAGAGGAGAGGAACAAAGACCCAACCAATTATTTCAAACAGATGAAAATGGAAATATTGTTATAGATACTGAAAATCCGAAGACAATTTTGGATTACTTGCGAAAGGCGGTAAAATGGAGATATTGATGTTTGAAACAGAATTTAAAAATATAGCTCATCAAGAACAATTAAGATGTGATCCTAAATATAGATATTTTTATGATATAAGAAAAGAAAAAACCATCGACCATCAAAACATAAAATATCCGCTCATTCCTCTAAAACGTATTATAAAATTTAATAAAACAAAAAATTTAAAAAAAGGTTTATTGGATGATGAATACATCCTAATTGAATTAGAAGATATAGAACCGGGAACAGGAGAAATTATAAGAGAAAGAGTAGTTACTGAGATTGGTTCTGACAAAACAGTATTTGGTGATTCAGACATTTTAATTTCAAAGTTAATGCCACAAATGGGACATATGGTCCTAAATAACCCCAGTAAAAAATATATTGGAACTACAGAGTTGCTTGGGTTTAAGATAATTAATAAGAATGTTTATAAAAAGTATTTGCTATATATTTTACTTGCTGTTAGGCACAGTTTTGAATATCTAACATCGGGTAAAACACATCCACGCATGCAAGTTTCTGATTTGTTAAGAATAAAAATACCATTACCTCCTAAAATTATCCAAGAGCAATTGGTATCTGAAATAGAGAAAATAGAAGAAAAAATCACAACGGAGAAACAAAAAATAATCCCTCTCCAAGATGTTATAGATGATGTTTTCATTAAATATGGTGTAAAATGTGAGAAATTCAAAAAAGGAGAATTTGAAGTTTTTACAACCAATGCATTGAGTATAGGCAAGCAGAAATTCTTAAGATGTGGTGCACAATACAGAGCTTTCTGGGATGTTCATGGTGGATTGCTTTTTAATGGAAAAACAAAGTATCCTATTGTTAAATTGGGCTCTCTTATGAGGTTGCATAAAGCTAAAACATTGAAAAAGGGAATATTGGACAAAGAATATATCTTAATAGAATTGGAAGATATTGAGCAAAGAACTGGTAAAATTCTCAATATGGAAAGAATAGTTACAGAAATAGGGTCAGATAAAACTTATTTTGGGGATGCTGATTTAATAACCACAAAGTTAAGACCATATTTAGGCTATACGATTTTAAATATTCCTGAACTTGAACTTATAGGTACCACAGAATTATTGCCTTTCAAAGTCAATAAAGATAAAGTATATCCAGAATATCTAAAATATGTTTTATTGAGTCATGAATATTTGGAAAAATCTCAGTTTTTGATGTATGGAAAAGAACATCCAAGGATTCATCCCTTAGACTTACTGAATATCAAGATACCTATTCCACCTAAAGATATTCAAAAAAGGATAATTTCTGAAATACAGAAACAAGAAGAAATAAATGACAAAGCAAAACAAAAACTTAACGATTATAGGAATCAAATAAATAATTTGATATTTGAATATCTAACAAATGCAGGAGGTGTATAAAAATGGTTAATATTAAGACAATATTTGTTCCTAAGGAGAATTTAGAGAAAATAATAACAACTGAAATTAAAAGCGCGAAGGAAATTAAGATAGCCGTATTTTTTGCTAAAAAACAAATGTATAATAAACTTAAAAGCAAATTACGAAGAAAAAGGGCTCAATTTGTTATTGGATGCGATTTTTATAATACCGAACCAACAGTATTAAATGATATTTTCGAGGAAATAAAAGCAGGAGCTTCATGGGCTTGTAAATTATACAATTTCCCAATAAGTGGAAGAAAAACCTTCCATATGAAGGTATATATTTTCAAAAGAGGAGAAAATGTCACAGTAATAATAGGTTCATCAAATATAAGTGAGGGTGGTTTTTTAGAGAATTTTGAATATAATGTTTTAATGAGGGGAAAGGAATCCGAGCCAGAAATAAAAGAAATTCTTGCGAATTTTGAAGAGATTTTCGACAATGGAGTAATGTTAAATGATGACGTGGTGAAACAGTATAAAAAGGAATATACGCCCATTAAAATGGTAAAAGAAATTGTTAGAAAAAGATTAAAAAAACTCGCAAATGAAGAACCTTATGTTAAAAGTAAGAAAGAGATTTTGATAAGGCAATATCTTGATGAGAATAAGGAAGAGTATTCAAATTGGATATCAAAAAGGGAGTGTGAATGGAGAGAAAAATTCTATGTGAGCAAAAGAAAGTTAATTAATAAAATAAAAAGAAATGCAACACTTGGTAAAAAGGAGCTTACAGAACTATTTGGTGGCAAATATCCTCTATTTGATTTGGACAATATAATAAGAACTGAGGGAGGATATGCTAGAAGGAAGCCCCATATTTTTGTAGAGAATGAGATTATAAATAAAAACGGAGTAAAAAAATAAACGAGGAGTTAAAAATTTTGTTAGATGAAAATATCCCTGTAAATGTAAGGCTTAAAAGATTTTGCAGCCAAATACTTATTGGGAGAAAGGAGAAACATCCATGGGCATTAGCAACACAATTATTGTCTCTTGCATATGGAAACAAATATCCGCACCTAAACGGAAAAGCTAAGAAAGGATTAAAAGAAATTTTTAGAGACATAACTGCTTACTCTTCATATTCACATGAGAAATATGAGACTTTTATTCAAGATATGAAAATTGTAAAGCGAGTATATTTAAGAACCATCGGGCGTCAGTGCCCCAAACTGCCTATCTACCTTGAAATTGATGCATTATTCGAATTTATAGCACAGAAAAGAAAAATGAAGAGCTAAGTATTATGAAATGATTAGATATATTTGTCATAACTCGAGGTTATATACATAAGAAAAGCTTCAAAATCCTATACAAGGATTATGTTGATAACATAATAAAATACCCGAAATAAATTTGAAAAAATGTTGAAAGAATTGGAATAAAGAAATAAGCAAAAATTAAGAAAGGTTATAAGGGTAACTTTATTTAACAAAAGATGGGAGAGAAAGTGGATGATATAATAAACAAGCTGATTACCATCCTAAAGAAACATGGTGTTAAAAAAATTGAGATATTTGGCTCTTATGCAAGAGGAGAAGAAACACCAAAAAGTGACCTAGATGTTATTGTGGAATTTAAGGAAAGAAAAAGCTTGCTTGAATTAGTTGGAATTGAACAAGAGCTGGAAGATGAATTAGGTATAAAAGTAGATTTGCTTACAAAAGCTTCTATTAGTCCATATTTGATAAAGAAAATAGAGAAAGAATCTAAGGTGGTGTTTGGACGAAAAAAAGATGACACAGTATTTCTTAGGCACATATTAATGTAAACCGAAATATATAAGTATCAG
>JAPDKD010000074.1 GCA_029258735.1 archaeon
TTTTTGTTTCATTTTAGTCAGCGTTATAGGGAACTATCTGTGCTTCTTGATGAAGCAAGGAAGGTACATAGGCTTTCTTTCTTATCTAAGCGCGGCATGAAAATTTTAGTTAAGAAAGACAGAAACTCGTTGTTATTGCTCTTTTCCAATTTTTTGGCAGGTAGGCGGAAGAAGCCCTTTATATACGATAAGTCTTTCTGTTATGCTTAAATGTCTATAGGCTCTTGGGCTTTGAATATATAATCCAGGCTCTAAAATCCTAGGTTTCTTTTCTATTAGCAGCGCTACTTCTTTAGTGCGGAAACCGCATTTCCTACATTTTAAGCCTTTGTTTCTGCCAGCGGACTCTAATTTATGGCCACAGCGAGGGCAGGTCGGATACTTATATTTTAATTTAGGGCTGGTCTTGATAACGCGGAGAAGCTCAGCGTTAAGAGTTATAGGTGTTGAGCTGCTGGGAGGTTGAATGCCTCCGGCAACTTCTATGAGGTCCCCCTCTGAAAGTAGCCTAGCGACTCTGTTAAGAAAACCAGTATCTTTGAAAAACGCGACAGCTAAGCTTCCGGTTTCATCGGCGATTCGTAAGAATACGTGCCCCCCTTTCATAATAATGGGCTTTTGCTCTACTTTTCCTAGAACACGCACTGATTGATAGGGTCTAACCATGTTAATTTTTTTATAAATGAAGGTATGTAGGCCTAAGCCTTGATTAGTTTTATAAATAAACCAGAAAGAATAACTTATCTTAGAAGATATCTCCTCGGCTATCTTTAATAACGTCTCATATGAGAAGCCTCGAATACCTAGCAATACGGGGTCTGGTCCATGAGGTGCAACGAGTATTCTACTCTTTTCATAATCAATGTTAGCGAAGACCTGGGAACGATATTTCCTGTCTATAGCGAATATGAGTTGTTCATCTAATTTTCTTGAGGGGGTTCTAATAATAATAGGCCTATAAAATAATAGTTCATAAGTGCATGTTTTTAGAGGATAAGCTCCCAGCGCGGCGAGAGCGCCCACTAATCCACGTTTTCCCGAAATAAGAGCCTTGTTTTCTTTTCTAATTTTTTGAGCAAATTTTAGCGCGTAGCTGAGAGGAATAACATCGCTAAGAGCCTTTTTGTAAAACGTCTGTAGCTTGTAGTTCTCTCCTATAATTAAAGCTACAGCAGGCTGTGTTTTCCCATGTTTTGAAGCCATTTTTTCAACTAAATTTTTCACATAATAAAAAACTTCTTCGACGTCCTCCTCCGGGATTTCAAAATGCATAGAAACAGCGGCGTTTCCTCTCGTTTTAAAAGGAATATTTGGATTCAAACGTATAAGATAACTAAGGTCAATCAAATCATATTTTCTTGACAGCCTAAGCGTGACCAAAGCGCCAAGAAAAGTTGTGCACATTCCTAGTGGGGAATCAGTATCGTCTATAGCAATGTGCACTTTAGGCAAAATTTACCCCACAAACTTAAAGGTATATTAAACGAACTATTTTTTAAATCCTCTTAAAACAAGAATCGTTAAGGTGGATTTTACGCCTTCAATCCTCCTGATACTTGTGACAACTTCTTTTAGTTTTTCCTCGTTCTCCACGTTTAGCTTTGCAATAATATCATAAATGCCGTAAATAATATATCCCTCCTCTACCTCGCTCATTGATCGAAGGCTTTCAAGAACTGAAGCCTCAGCACCGATCTCTGTTGAAATCAGCACATATGCAACAGTCACACAACCACCATTAATATTAAACCATGAAATGATTTATCAATATATCCTTAAAGTGAGGTTGCGGGTCAGCTGGCTATAACCCACCTTCTGTTTTAGGCGGGATCCGTCTAAGGGTCCACCCGAGCCTCTGTGCGGGGTCTTCATAGGCTCTGCTTGACCCTAACCCCGCGGGACGGCCGTTTCACCCGATCCCCTAGCCTCTCGGCAGCCTTCCCTTCGTTGCCGAAGGTCAGCTTACCTCATTCTCATTGACTAGGGGAGGTATCGTTTCTGTGCCGTTGCCCTGGGGTCTCCCCCGGCGTCTCGCGACGCCGCGGCCCCGCAGCGGTGGTGGAGTTTCCACGGGTAGGCTCGTCGCCGAACCTACCCGTACCCGCCCACCAGCTGACCCGCAATTATAATTGTCGAAAATGATAATTTAAAGGGTTTGGTGATATTGCACTAAACATTTTTATGCGAAATTGTCGATCGGCGATATCTGGGTTGGGACAATAATTTTCTTGAATACGTGCCCCGAAATAATTAGTCGCTTCCCTAGACTTTCATGCTCGAGGTACCCAAGTACCTCGTCTCTTATATTCTCAGATAAGTCGTTGAATGCATCAATTTTTTGATTAAAGATACTTTCTAAATGCTTTCTTTGATTGGAGATTAGTATTCCAAAGGAAGAACCTTCTTCGACTTTTAATCGTAAACTCAGTAAGTATTTGTTGTCTATTGTCCGTAATCTTATACGCGCAGAAGTTACTACTACTTCGATGTTTTCGACGTATTTTGCATTATAAAGATACTTACTCTCGGTAACTTCGTCTTTATATTTGGATTCGTTGGAAAAGGATACTTTAAAGCATTCTCTAAGTTTTTTAGAGTTATTTGCTTTATAGCATGGGCCGACACTCAGTGTACTTAAGGGAGGTTTTTCAGAAAAGGGTAGTAGCAAATAGTCGTTAAACACGAGTATTCCATCGACGTTGCCGTTATGGTAAAGATATATTTTGCCCCCTCTTTGCTTTGAAAGTTCATATCCTAGATATGTACCTCTTAAAAATATTACATCTAGCTTATTAGTTAATTTCTTCAGTAGATTTTCTTCAGGATTTCCCAGAGGATAGATTTTACTGTTTTGTGTGAACTTTAAATAGAAGGCTGGTTCAGTGCTAATTACTCGAGCGTCTTGTATAATTACTTTTTGCGGAGGCGTGGGCAGTGACGAGTTTTCGGGCAAATGACCTACAAAAGGTATATCACCTATAAAGCCGAAAATGCATATATACTTAGACGATAAGTTTCTTGTCTGTTCGATAATCACCCCCAATATTATGTCATCCCTCCTTTTAGCTAGGTATTCGATGCCGGGTATTTCTTTGCACGTCTCGGGGCTTATTTTGCGTATTTTTCCTCGCGAAGATATTCCTAGTTCTAAATTGCCTTGAAATCGTTTTGAATATGCTCCTTCAACTAGTATACAGTCTCCGGGTCTTAGATCTGCATTTAGCAGCTCTTTTATCGCGTCGTCCCAAATTTTAAGAATTATTGAACGTGTTTTATCGTATATTTCTAAAATAGCCAATTTTCTGCCGCTAGATGTTAAATATGGGCCCTGAATCTTTGCAATACGGGCAATTAAAGAAATATTGTTGAGGCCGGGAACTAGGTCAACTATTTCAAGCTTAGATGCATTTAAGAGTATTTCCTCTCGTGGTATGGATACTCCAAGCTCTTTAGCGACAAGTATTGCGGCTCCTTCTCTGTCGACTATGCCGCCCAGCTGAGCAATTTTTTCCTCAATTAATTGAAGTAATTTTTCTCTGGATAGAGCGGAATTTTTCTCGAGAATTATTTTGATGAGTCGCTCAACGCTGATTTTTTCCATGTACATCACCAATGCTCTATAACTTTGTATGCTCGAAATTTATTAAAGTAAATGAATATAGTAGAGTTCATCTACCTTAATCGAATCATTTAAATATATTGGACTAAGATGTATTTAACGACGCTTTGAGGTGAAGTGCTTGTCCAGCGAGCAGCCTGTAGAACGTGTTAGCCGATGGGAGATAGGAGAGATTTCTTTCCCCATTTCTGAGGCATTTAAAATAAGCCTCGAAAGCATAAGAAAACGCTTTGCTAGAGCAGCGATAACAATGGTTTCGGTAACATTAGGCATCGCTTTTCTAGTATCACTGTTGCTTATGGCTTCAATTCAAGTGGGAGCTGAGGCTGGCGTTGAACCATACATGTACTGGTTACTCTTTGTATCATTGCTTGTCTGCGGAGTAGGCATCACTAACAGCATGCTCATTGCAGTTGCAGAAAGATATAAAGAAATAGGAACCTACAAGACGCTGGGAGCCTTAGACAGGCACATTCTCGAGCTATTCCTAATGGAGGCGCTAATCATAGGGACAGTTGGCGGACTAATAGGTTATATAGGAGGGCTTATAGCGGGGGCTCTCTACGCATTTTCGAACAATCAAATCCCGCGATTCACCGAGGTATTGGTAACGCCTCAAAAAAGCATTCCCCTATTTGCCGAACTTCCAGCCTCAGTAAGCCTCTTCCTGCTTGGAATGATTCTTGCAGTCGCCTTAAGCCTAATAGCCACGATAGGTCCAGCGTATTATGCCTCAAAACTTAAACCAGCGGAAGCACTAAGATATGAGATATAGGAGGTGATGGTATGAGTCACTACGAATATACTGTTGAAACCGAAGACCTAGCAAAATACTACAAAGTTGGAAACTACGTCGTAAAAGCGCTTGACGGCGTAAATTTAAGAGTGAGAAGAGGCGAATACGTCTCAATCATGGGGCCCAGCGGCTCAGGGAAAACAACACTATTCAACATGATCGGAGGACTAGACCGTCCAACGAGAGGAAAGGTCTACATAGACGAAGTAGATATAAGCAAACTAGACGCCTACGAGCTTGCATGGCTAAGAGCCAGAAAGATAGGCTACATATTCCAAACATTCAACCTCATCCCCGTCCTAACAGCAATAGAAAACGTAATGCTACCCATGATCTTCGCAGGGGTTAAGCGAGAAGAAAGAATCAGAAAAGCGCGTGAATTACTCACAATGGTAGGCCTCGGCGATAGGTTGCATCACAAGCCAGCGGAGCTAAGCGGCGGACAACAACAGAGAGTAGCGATTGCACGAGCCCTAGCAAATGACCCAGCCATAGTTCTAGCAGACGAGCCCACGGCAAACCTTGACCTACATACAGGGCTAGAAATCATAAACCTACTCAGGCGCCTCAACAAGGAGAAAGGAGTTACGATCGTCACCGCCACTCATGATCTAAAAATGATAGACGTAAGCGACAGAGTAATATACATCCGAGACGGGAAGATAGAAAGAATAGAAACGAGAGCCGAAATAGCAGTAGAAGCGCAGGAAGAATAGTATTCTCTTTTTATTAACTTAAGATTCCTAGGACTATTTTTCGAAAATACTTTTCCTCAAATTCTATCCAGTTAATTTTAACTTCCCTTTCGAGACCGTGTTCCGCGGCGTACATTTGAGCTAGGAGATGATAGCATATTTTTCCTCTCTTTAAAATCTTTCTAAAGATAAAGTTAGAGCAAGAGCAAAATCTTTCTGGAATTATAATGTAAAACTTATCTCCCTTAGAAGATCTAACAAGCCAGCACGTAAATTTACCTTCAACATTTATCTTTATGACATCTCCTTTTACAGCGGCTCTTTTTGCTCTTGCTAATTCTAGATCTTTAGCTATTTTATTTTTCTTCAAGGTAAATCCCAGAATATAGTTTACCGGGTTTTTCCTTTAGTCTAAAGAATACTAGCTGTAGAAGCCGCGCATTCCTGTACAGAGTTATTCCATTCTCATTAAATACTACTAGTAATGCGCGGCTTCTTCCTCTATAGCCTGGATCCCATAGCGCGGTGTGAACGGTAGCTCCTGAGCGTAGCAAGCTAGAGCGGGGACGGCCGATAGCTACGAGAAATGGTGGTATGTTTACTTTTTCGTTAAAAATTACAAGATAGCTTCCTTGCTTTAGCTCTACCTTGTTCTTCTCAAAGCTCAGCTCTGTGTATCTTGGTATACGCCTCAGCTTATTATCAAAATCTATGACGCCCGCGTCGTTAAACACATGTATCGTTTTTAAGGTTAAATCAAAGCCTGCAGGCTGAAGCTGGACATCTAAGTTAATATAATCTTTGATGAGCGGTGGATCATGTTCGAGAATTAGCTTCCTAATCTCCACGTCAGAAAGTATCATGGTTATCACGGAACTAGGCGTTGCCTGTCTCTTGGAAACAGTACGACTTCACGTATATTTTTCTTGTTTACTATTTTCATGACAAGCCTGTCAAGCCCGAGCCCAAATCCTCCATGTGGCGGCATGCCGTATTTAAAGGCCTCCAGGTAGAAGGCAAAGCATTCTGGATTTAGTCCTTTATCTTTAATGTTTTTAATTAGCTCGTGATAGCGGTGTTCCCTTTGTCCTCCGGAAGCCAGCTCAAGCCCCCTATAGTCTAAATCGAATGCAAAGCTAAGCTCATTTCCCTTGCGCATAATATAGAAGGGTTTAATTTCCCACGGATAC
>JAPDKD010000102.1 GCA_029258735.1 archaeon
CGTCGGACACTCTTTCCCTACCGACGCTCTTCCGATCTCCGGGGTAGGCGAAGGGCTACTAATAAGCGTGCTAAACCACGGCCCCGCGATAGTCTTCATAAGGCACAAGTCGGGTCCCCTCTACCTCTGGTACGAGATCATAGACGCCAGGCTAATAAGGCGCTACAACGACCACATCGGGCAGACCTGGATAGACTACGACGACGTCGTAGTCGACAGCCTAGACGAGCTGCTGCGAAAGCTGCGGGCGCTCTACGGCCTCAAAAACACGGTGGGCGCCAAGGTAGTCGCGGTGGGCGGCGCCTCAGGCTGGGCCGTAGGCAGGAAAGCAGCCGAACTGGCCAAGCTCCGCTGGAGCCTCGACATAGTGGAGGTGTCATACGACGAGCTGGGCGAGCGGATAAAAAAGGCGAAAAGCGACCCTCAGCTGGTTGAGGAGGCCAGGCGCAGAGCCGAAGAGTACCTCTCCAGCAGCGACGTCCAGCTAAGGACGAGGAAGGACTTCGTAGTAAACGCCTTCATACTCTACCACGTATTCAAGCAGCTCCTAGAGGAGCACGACGCCGAAATAATAACGATAAATGAGTGCATGACCACCATAATGCCCATAGCCCAGACAACCGCCTGCCTCACCCTAAGCCTGCTAAACGACGAAGGCTACCTAGCCTTCTGCGAGTCAGACTTCGTAGCCATACCCGCGGGCATACTCCTACACTACATCTCAGGCAAGCCAGTCTTCCTAAACGACACAACCCTGCCCCACCAAGGCATAGTAACCGTAGCTCACTGCACCGCCCCACGCAAAATGGATGGTAATCGGGCAGAGCCAGTGCAGATAGTCACCCACTTCGAGTCCGACTGGGGCGCCGCGCCGAAAGTAGAGTTCCGTAAGGGACAAGTCGTCACCATGCTCATACCCGACTTCGAAGAGAAGACCTGGGTAGGCTTCAGGGGCAAGATAGTCGAGACGCCCTTCCTCCCGATATGCCGAAGCCAGGCGGAGATAGAGATAGAAGGCGACTGGCGCCGTCTACTACGCGAACTCAGAGGCTTCCACTGGATAATGGCTTACGGAGACTACCTCGAAGAACTCGGCTACGCCCTCAAAAAAGCCGGCATGAACTGGGTTAAAATATAATTCCCCTCTTTTTTGGATTGTAGTTGTATCGGTTTGCTAATGCGAGTATAGCGTAGAACGCTTGAACGCTTACCTTTTTCTATGACCCTCCAGCGCCATCAGGTAAAGTATTAGCCCCATGTATTCTTCTAAGCCAGACATAATTTCTCTAATTTCTCCCTCACTTTGAATTCCGAAGGTTCTTTGGAACCCTCTCTTAACAGCTAAATCACCGTAAGGTCCAATGTTAAAATTCCTTGAAACCTTCGCCATGCTTAGCTCCGCGGTCCATTTACCTACTCCTTTTATCCTCGTTATATATCCCAAGAAATCTTCTGGTTTCTCTTCTATTTCTTCAACTGTCGGTAGGCTCTCAGCTAGCCTTGCAACTTCAACTATTGCATTAGCCTTTACCAGGGTTGTTCTAATCTTCTTCTTAAGCGTGGCTGGTTCAAGCCTCCCAACCTTCCTAGGGCTCGGAAAAGAATAGTACTCTTCGCCGCTCAAAACCTTCTTTTCCCCGAATTGCCTCACAAATTCTGCCTTGATCTTCATCGCCAAGTTTAAGCTTATATTTTGTTCAATAATGCTGTCTATTAAGGCTTCGTAGACGCTTAGCATTCTCGTCGGCCTCAAACCATAATGCTTCCTGGCTATCGGATAAATGGGAGTACCCTCCGTTCTCTTCAAAAAACGTGAATAGTCGAAATTCACTCTGTAGATTTCCCTTATTTTATTCAAAGCCTTACCCGCCAAACTTTTATCTCTAGAAAATATTTGGACCGTCAATTTAGGCTTCATCCCTTCGGAAGCGATAAAAACTTTGTAGGGAACTAAATGCCCCTCAATCTCTAAAATTCTTCTACACGCCCCATTTTCATACAAGCACGGAACAGGCAAACCCCTAGGACAAAATTTGGCAAGATGAGGCAAAATCAAAAACGGGGGTTTGGGATATACAACGAAAAGTAGCGCGTCACCTTCTAGGCTCCCGGAGAATTTCCTCCCTAAGCCATCACTAGGTAACATCCAAAAACTAAGATGGTAAGACTCTACTTATATTTTGAGCCTCTAATTACTCATTAACTGCGGTGAATCTACTGTGCCCCAGACAGGTTTGAAGTCTATTTAGGGGTATAGATTGAGACACTTGCTAAGTACTTTAGATAAGTCCACACTAACACGTTTGCCTGTATACGGCTTATTGCTGTGATTAACCTACAATTGAGCGTGGGAAAAATTAAAAGTGGAAAAATTTTATAAGTGGGAAAAAGTAATTGCTTGATATGGCCTTAATTTTAAGAGTTGATTCGAAAGGTAGGGTAACAATACCCGTAGAAATTCGTAGAAGACTCGGAATCAAGTCTGTCCTCAAGCTTGAAGTAAAAGACGGCAAAATAATCCTTCAACCATGCGAAGACCCCCTTGAAGAAGCCTCCAGACTAGTAGTGAATGTATCACCTAAAGCATCCGTTAAACCAGGTGAACTCAGTGAAGCCGCCTCTAAACAGCTCGAACAGGAGCTAGAAAAACAGGCGTAGCCTATGCTTATAGAGACAGACGTACTCATAGCCGCGCTGGACGCCGACGATCCCCACAACGCAGAAGCCCGCAAAATAATCACAGAGCTGAAGGTAGCCTTATCCCCCTACACGTTAATAGAGCTTGACCTTTTAATAAGGTCGGGAAAAGTAGCCGTAGCGAACTACCGCATGTTCTGGGAGAAAATGGGTGAAACCCTAAACCTCTACCGAATCAAGGTGCTCCCCCCACGTCCAAAGTATCACTCGAAAGCGGAAGAACTTCGCCGACAATACGGCCTTACATACTTCGATAGCCTACATGCAGCTGTAGCAATCACATCGAACATGCAGCTAGTAAGCTACGACCATAAAGCTTACAGCAAAATCAAGGGACTAAGATACCTTCATCCCTTAAATGTTTAGCGACACAACATAAGGCGAAACACAACATCTACATAGCAAATACATAGCTCCTTTGAGCACGTTTAGATAATACTGCGACTTCCCAGTAATTTTAGAAAGCTATTAAGCACAGACAGGCAATTTTCACCTGAAATTAAGCGCGCGAGAATATTTTTAGCCCTTCTGAGCAAAGCCTATTTCAAGCCGGCTGGGAGGCTCGTAATGAAGCCCCGCACTTTTTAGAAATTCTCTCCCGAGCAGAGGCTTCCTGACGCCTAAAGACGTATATGCCCTACACTCCGCGGAGACCCCGGCAGCCTCTACCTCTACGCGGGAAAATCTGAGCCAGGTCTCCCTGCCCACAGCAGCTCGAGCAATCACCCTGCCCTCCTCAAAGAGGTTTAAGCCTAAGGCAAGGTAGACTCGAAGGCTGATCAGCACGCCTCCCTGAAAGCCAGTGTCGACTATGAGTTCAAGCTCCAAGCTCTTCGCTTTATCCGGAGCCCTGAGAACAGCCTTGACAACGGGCAGGAAGTTAAGCTTCCCGTTCCTGTAAAACGCGGCTCCAGAAGCCATAGCTACCACGGAAAGCCGAGCTCAACCTCGGCCACGCTTTTGCGTTCCCTCAAGGGCAGCTCAACAACTACCCCCTCATCTTTACAGACCTCCCTAGCCATGCGGGCAGCTTCGGCGAAGGTCTTGAAGACTCCGACGACCCTGCCACCGCACGCCAAAGCGAACCCCTCCCTAAGTTCCTCGGGCTTCTCAGCCGCGGCTTTCATAATGGCAGCCTCGTTAGATTCGTATTCTCGGTCAAGTTTAGACCAAATTTTAGCCTCGTCCAGGCTCCGCGTCTCTAACCAAAGGCGGACTGCCTCCTCAAAAACACTGGCAATGCTTCGGCCCTCCAGGGAAGCATAAGCCTTAACAAGCCTGTAAAGTTCTTCATCAAAATTCTTAATGCCAATTAGCTTCCCTTTCCTTTTCATAACAAGTTAAACTATTATAATAAGTATAAAAAGTTAACCTTTTTTTCAACATAAAAATCACTAAGGAAGCCTTAAAAATAATTTGAATCTATTCGAAGTCCTAGCGTTAATTATCTCCTTAGACAGCCTCAGCCCCCTCACCTCGAGGTCGTGCTTGCTTATCTTTATCTGAGCCTTAAGCGGCGCCTTGAATTCGCTCATTGAGAGTTAGCTTGTGTGCGCTAAACCTTTCTTTTTCTACACTTAGGATATAGATATCTTAGGCTCTCTAAACCTTCTAAACAAAGCTTACTCTGCAAATCTAGCTCAAATTTTCTCTTTAAGTCCTTAACAGTCACAAAGAAAAGGGCATCCTATCAAAACGCCAATTAGACATGTACTGAATTTAAGCTTGAATGCCTGCGCACTCAGGTTTTCAAAAAATCATGCAATGCATTATCCTGTGTTTCATTTAGTTATCCTTAAATATAATGAGTTTTTAATATATTCATGGTGATAAATTTTGGGGAAGAAACAGGTCTGCATTCTACTCGAAGAGGAAGAATACAGGAAACTTGTCAAGCTTAGGGAGGAGACAGGGCTCCCAATAAGCAAAATAATTGAGCTAAAGCTTAAAGGATACGAAATAGTGAAGAAGCAGCAGAAAAGCTAGGAAAACGCAGAGGCTTAACCCTTGCCAGACGTTGCCTCGTTCATCGCGGGCCTCGTACTCGGCATAGCTATACCCGTCATAGCAGATATTTTAAAGGCAGAATACAGCAGGCTCAGGAAGCGCTCAGAAAGGATGGGAGAGTTCCGAGGCGAGGCTCAAGCCGTCATAAACTCGATGGCTAACGCCTGGGCAACCTTTGGCCAAGCTGGAATACCTGGCATGGACTTAGCGCAGGACTTTCAAGGATACGTCAAAGACCTTAACGAGTACCTCGGCTACTACCTAGCTTACGGCGGGAAAAAAGAGGTAGTTGAGGAGATGAACAACTACATAGCCGAGATGCTCAAGCTCCTACCTCATCATCGAAGAAAAGATGTTGCAAAAAAGATAGGCGAAATAATACAAAAACTTCAAAATTTATCTAATAGACTATAACTTCTTATTACTACATTTTAAGCCAGAAGGGCTTTTAAGCTATAAACATCACACCAAAATACTTTACAATAATAAAGAGATTATTCAAAATCCATTGCATTCATTATCTCCGTAGGCAATTTTAGCCCTTTATCTCTAAGGACGTGCTTACTTATCTCTATCTGAGCCTTGAGCAACGCCTTAAACTCCTCCATCGAGAGGTAGGTTGTGGGGTCAAGCTGCCTCAGCCTCTCCCTCGCGATGCCCGGAACCTCATCGGGCACGAGAACCTTCTCACCCCATACAGGATGCGGGCGCCACTTCACAGCTCCACGCGTCGCCTGAAGCAGGAAAAGCTCAGTCTCCTCTATAGTTGGTCTTTCGCCGCCAACTGGCTTCAACAAGCCGTCCTTCTCGACCAGCACAGGTTCCGGCGCCATGATAGTCCTGTCCCCAAGCCGCATCTCAGCCCACCTGTACTTCGCCACGATCCTGCCCGTAGTGTTCAGCTGGAAGACATCTACCCTGCGACCCTCCTCCCTCCACTTTCTGAGGAACTCGTAAAACCGCACCACGTGGGCGTCGTCTCCCACTCCAATGGTGAACTCGGAGTAGCGGGGCACGAACCTCACCTCGCCTACCAGCTCCCTCGCCTGAGCCGGGTGCCCAACCGTGCGGCCGTCCGCCAACACCTTGGCGGCGAATGCCGGGTCTTCAATTTTTACCCAAGCATAGTCCGTGAAGTAGCCCGGCGATATGAATACGGCGGTGTTGAGGGGACCGTCGCTGTTAACGTTGCCGTCGAAGTAGCCCGTGTCCTCTAAGTAGATCACGCTGCGGGAGTTCCTGTTGGGCATGCCGAAGTACTGGAAAATCCTGCCCTCAAAGCTAGGCATCCCCTCCTCGTTGAACTCCGTGTTCTCGTGAAGAGCGCGGGAGCTCATAGCAGCCCTCCACATAGCCACCTGCTCCGGGCCGAGGCCCTCCGTCTTTGTCCAGGCGGCCCTCTCGCTCCCGTATACGCGGTCGTAGCAGACAGCTATCATGTCGTCGTTCTTTATCCTCTGATCCCTCACGTAGTCCAGCGGGTTCATGCCGAACTTCTCCACGTATATTTTGGCGTTCTCCTCTGTCCACACGTAGAAGCCGTGCGTCGACTTGCCAG
>JAPDKD010000099.1 GCA_029258735.1 archaeon
CGTTTGTCCTATGCAAATTCTTATTATGCCCTTATCGCACGCATAGATTCTTATTTTCCCTATTGGAGAATACATTTCCGCAAACATGTCTCCCTACACCTCCAGGGCGTTCTTTGATATTGATCTCTACTTGACTACCAGTACTGGGACTTGGGATTTTTCGAGAATTTTCCGCGTTACGCTTCCAGGAAACGCCGTAAGTATGGAACGGGAGCGGTAGCCAACAACGATGAGGTCATATCGTCCGTTCTTTACTTCTTCAACTATTTTTACAGCTGGATCTCCCTCTGCGATAATAAATTCGGGACGCAGACCATGAGCTTCCGCGCTAATCCTTAACTTTTCGAGAATGGGGAAGGTCTCTCTCATAATTTTTTCTCGTATACAGGGAGGTAGAGGCGTTAGCGAGTGAAGTCTTTCCTGTAGTTGAGTAAATGTTGCTATAAGTCGGGGCACGCGTAGCGTTGTCCGCGGTATGACGTAGATAAAGTAGACTTCGGCTTCCAGTTTTTTCGCTAGCTTTACAGCATATTCTCCGACTCTCAAGCTGTTCTCTGTTCCATCAACGGCCACAAGAATCTTCAACTACTATTCACCGGGCTCCCTAAGTTTAGAATGTAAAACTCCTACAAAAAACCTAGCCACAGCAGCAATCACAAATAACAGCCTAATAGCTGCCCATCGCCCAATTATTGGTATTAGATAGTTGGCCGCTATTCCTCCCATAAGAGACCCGAGAGAAAAGCACAGACCCATGGACATGTTGAGCAGAGCTACATAAGTTGCTCTTACATCCTCCGGCGTAACCTTCAATATGTAGGCTTGAAGGGCAACCACGAGAAAAGCGGATATCACGTTTAAAGCTATGTTTGTAACTAGTATTGCTTCAAAGCGAGGCGCGAAGCCATAAATTATTGGATAGAGGCAGAACGAAGTTCTTCCAATTATAATAAATATTTTTTTACCGTACCTGTCTACGAATTCCCCAGCCCAGTTCTGAGTGATTAGTGATGTAACGTTAGAAGCTATTGTGAGAATAGATATTTCGTAGACTCCCAGTTTCATCTCGTTTCCCACAACTTCCGTAAATAGGGGCCAGGCCATGGACATCGCGATGCCGTAGGCCGACGAAAGTGCTAATAAAGCTTTAAAGTCCCTATTTAAAGCTGACAATCGGATAACTGAGAGGCTAAGCTTTCTAGCCGCCCTAATTTTTGGTTGACTGATTGTTAAAGCAAATATAGCCGCCGCGACGCCAGTGAACATCGAAAGGTAGAATGGTACGTGAAACTCCTGAATTCCTCCTCTAAATAACTGCGAAATAGCTCCTGCCAGCATGGTTGCGGCCAGCGAGCCTAAAGTGCTGAACTGGTTTATCCTGGACAGAACAGCGCCCATTCTATCAACTGGGACGAGAAGACCTAGAAGAGCCATCCAAGATGGAGCCGCTGCCGAGCTGAAGAGACTTTGAATAGATACGAAAATTACGAACTGCATAGGCTCGTCAGTGCTAAGAATGAGCAACCACATGAGAGCTGAAACAGCCATAGAGAGAGCAACAATGAGCTTGTATCTCCTCACCTTGTCTGCAATGTATCCCCATATTACTTGCATTATATTTCCTGAAAAGTTGATGAAAGAGTGAAAGAAACCTAGTTCTAATGGTGAGGCTCCAAGACGAGCTGCGTATACGCCTAGAAATGGGTTGCTCAAACCCATACTAAAGGACGAGGCTAATACAACTGCGTACACTCTTAATTTTTGTCTTTCATACTGCTCTTTGTCTGACATTTAGGCATCATCTCCTAGAGAATAGCTTCGCTTAACGTTAAACCAGCTATAAGATACGCTCTATCAAATGAATTTTAAATGTATCACTTAGGACTAGGTTAAATGTTGTCCTTTGACACGTTCCTGTTAAAGAGGGAGTAATGGTATTACAGGCGAGACAAAAATGAGATCAGGAATTCTTTCTCCTCTTTTAGTTCAGATATCTGCTTTTCCAGTTTAGCTATTTGAATATCTATTTCTTTCAACCGCTCTGGTATAGCGTCTATCCATGATGTGTCCCCACCCAATCTTTCTACAACTCTTTTCATTTCTTCAAGCTTACTTTTAGATATGTAACCCTTCGGTTTTGCGCCGCTTTCCTGCGGTCTCACCCTATCTCTCCCGATAGCACCCTCAGATTTATCTCTAAATCTCTCTCTTAGAAAACCCGCTTCCACAGCCATTTATCATTACCTCCAACTTTTACCCCCGAAACGTTACGAATATATCTATTAAGGGGTCGAAGAACTCGACTAGACGAGCTTAAATAAATATTAACCAAGTTGCTCGGATTTAGCGATGCTATATTTTTATCATAGGGAATAGAAGTGGGTGTATTACGGAGCCACCTATTCCTACAAATTCTGCACTTATTAAAGATTACAAAATAATTGGAAAACTTGCTCATTTTCTCCGCTATTTTACGCGAGGAAGGAGACTCGTCGAGAACAAGAATCACGGGAATGTTTTCGGGCGTTAAAGTCCAGGCGGGATCCGCTGGCAGATCAATAATCAACAAATTAAAGAATTCATTCACACTGTTTATAATGTCGTTAACCTGGTTCCAAGAGACACCTGGAGGAATATAGCCGCTAGACGGTATAAGTGCGAACCTAGTGCCTGCAAGCTTACCTCCAAGTTTTACGTATCTAGCTGCTTCATACCACTCTACTTCCCCCAGGAAAAGAGAGGAAACATTGGGCGGTGAGGGGTTTTCTAGTATGAAGTCTACAGAGCCACCTAAATCTAAGAGCATAACGCTTTTTCCCGCTAAGCTCAAAAAAATGGCTAAAAACACCGAAACCGTAGACTTCCCAGTTCCACCTTTATGCCCACTATAAACCGCTATTGCCTTCATATATCCGTGAATGTTGTTAAAAAATTATTTAAAGAGAACAAAAAATTAAAAGTCAAGTAAAAAGCTGGAAAAATAAAATAGTGCGGATTAGAGATTATTTAAGGTGGTATTTTGAACGTAATCGGCGAGCTACAGCCCGGCGAAATTCTCGAAGGAAGCAGAGGAACCTACAGAATAGAACGCAAGCTATCCGTGGGCGGCATGGGAGTCGTATGGCTAGCACAGGCGATAGAAGAGGAAAAGCCAGTAATAATAAAACTACCGAGAATAACAGGCGATCCTCAAAGAGACAGAATTAATATAGACAAGCTTGTCCAAGAAGCTAGAATATTGCTTCTCCTAGACCATCCTCGAATACCAGCATTAGTAGACGTGATCTCCATAGACGCGCTAGACATCCCTGTTATAGAGTATATCGATGGGGAAACTATGGAAAGAATTTACATGAACTCGCCGACGTCGGTGGAGGAAGCCACGGACATTATACTTAAGGTGCTCGAAACAGTCTCCTACATACACTCGCTCAACATCATACACAGGGACATACGGCCGAAGAACATAATGATAGACAGGAAGAACGAGATTCATTTAATAGACTTCGGCACAGCCAAGTACTTCTATGAGCAGATACAAGACGTTGTCAGCGCACCCGGAGGCTACACGGCACCAGAACAACTTAAATGGTCCTCCACCCCCCAAAGCGACATATGGTCAGTAGGCGCCACATACCTATTCCTACTCACAGGCAAACACCCATTAACGTTCTTCAAAGGCTACCCTGAAAGCCCTCTGCCGATCAACCCGGACGAGATTGTTCCAGGACTGCCGGAGCACATCTCATACGCCATAAGGAAAGCGCTCATGCCCCACCCCGAAGACAGGTTTGCAAGCGCAGAAGAAATGATAGCAACCCTAAGAGGCCTAGCAGTACCAGTAAAGAGAACATTACCTATCCTAGTAGTGGCGGGAATAGAGGTGCCTATAGTGAAAAGGAGGGTAATAATTGGCCGCGCGCCGCGCTCTCAAAGCGGTCCCGTAAGGGTGGAGGAAGAAGATGGCTCAATGAAGCTCCTTATACGAGACCCAAAAGCCTTCATCAGCAGGTCACACGCAGAAATCTACGAGTCTGAAGGGAAATGGTACATACGCGACTTAGGCTCACTTAACAAAACCGCTGTGTCCATGGGTCTCGGAGGATGGCAAATAGTCTGGAACGGCAGGGGCAAAATATCCGACCCCGCACCGCTAAAAGATGGGGCAATAATAGCCCTAGCATACAAGGAAGATCTAGGGCCTTACTTTACTATAACATTTCGTGCCCCCCAGAAATAGTCTAAAATTATTCGGCTGGACCCATTTCCCTAAAAACTAAGTTTACCACTCCAGCGGGACTTATTACGTCGCCATCTTTAACTGGACGAGGACCCTTGCCTCTTATATCCTCACCATTAACCATGGTGCCATTAGTACTGTTAAGGTCCTCTACGTACCACCTTCCAGCACGGTAAAATATTCTAAAATGCCTCCTGCTAATCGTTCTAGCAGCATCCCACGGCAGGAACTGTTCAAAATCTGAGCGGCCAAAAACCCTCTCAACATCAGCTATTATCAGCTCTTTTCCGCCCGGACCTTCTAGTTTTGCAAGAGCTATAAGCGGTATTGTCCCTCTATCCGCTACGACTGTTTCCTCTACCTGCGGAGCTTCAGTAACAGAAACTTCGGGAGCTGCTGGTGGCCGAGAAAGCCTAGTCTTTCTGAGTACTAAAATTACGAGTATAACTGCAACCATAGCTATGGCTGCAACAGCTACGATGAGAAACGGATCAAAAAGAAACTCGTTGCCACTCTTCGTAGTAAATGTAAATATTAGATCCACCTCCCCTAATGTTCTGTTTCCATACTCATTATATACTCGAATCCTTACGGCATATGTTCCCTCGGGATCGCTTGATGAGAGCTGGAACTCCAGCTCCGGAGGCCTGGTTTCCCCGCCTGTACTACTGATAGTCAACTTATCCGCAAGCTGCCTCATTGGCAACTTGTTCTCCGGATATATAAGCCAGGCATCAACTTTTACCTCGTAAGCGCTGCCAGAATAAAAGGTAACTACAACAGAATCGCCGGGATGAAACTCGTTCGTATCCTCTCCCTTATGGTTTTTCAGCCACATGGAGAGTAGCGAACCGTTAGGCAGCTGCACAGATTTTGGCTGTGCGTATGCAATAGCCAACAATAATATTAATATTGATATGACAAATACTGATAATACCTTTCTCATAAGCATCTCATTCTTCCTTCATTTTTCTCTTATAAAAAGGAAACTAAGACAATTAACGAATACTTACATTGCGGAGGGCATGCTGTAGAGTATAGTTAGCAAAGATTAAATATTGTAAGTAATAAGTATGACGCAGGGTTGGTCATGATAGACTTGTCTAAAATTGCTAGAGATATAGCGAATAATAGCTATGAAAGTGAAAATCCGCCAAAAGAGGAAATGGTTGTACGTGGATTATGCTCTCGTGGATTAACGAAGGCTTTTATTTTCGTTGAACACCTAAAAAGGCTCGGTTTATATAAGGATGAGATTACAGAGGAAGGCCGGAAATTCGTATATTATGGCGAAAAAATAGCATCCTTAGTTAAAAAATCGCAGAAAGACTTCTGGGATGATAGAGGATATGTTCTGGGTGCTGTACTTTTGGCGCTTATTGACTGGCAGAGCCGGTTCAATTCCGCTGAAGATTTTTTGGAGGACATGAACAAAGTAAGTAAGAAAATAGCCTTGCTTTTAAAAAATCACCCTAAAGCTTTCGAAAGACTAATGTTTCTGATTACACGATACGACTTCTCGGAAGGATGCGATATTCACTGCTTAATTCAGAAACTTCTCAAATTTTACTAAAAATTTCGATACATTTATAATTAAAACCCGCTTAAAATATTCGAGGATTCGTATGAGCAACCTGGTTGTTTGGCACCTGGTCGGGTCCATACTTATTTCTTTGCTTATAAAAAAGGGAGAATACAGAGAAGCGAACAAGCTAAGGAGCATGGGTCCAGATCACCCCTTAGTATTAGATGCTGAAAAAGTATTGGGGAGGCTGCTTATTCCTCGAGGAGGAATTAGTTGTCCTAGGCTCGAGGCAGAGTTAAAGGAAGCTTTAAAACGAGATTCCCGAGGACTTCGCGCTATCCTTGATGGAGTAGTAGAAAACT
>JAPDKD010000037.1 GCA_029258735.1 archaeon
TCACAGTCCATGCGGCTATTTTTAGGCCTGCTTTATGGATTGCTTGGACTACTTCGCGTGTTACGTATCAGTATTCTATGGAGAGCCCGTCCGCTCCGGACGCCTCGACGAGCCCTGCGCTGTCGGCTGGCCGGAATGAGACGTTTCCTAGGAAGGTCAGCACGTCTGGGTAGGTCTTTTTTACTCCTGCTAGCTCTTCGTGGTATGGGGTTGACACAGCTATCTTGTTTAGCCCGCTCTTCTTCGCTAGCTCTACGGCTTTAACGGCTGCTCCGGCTTCTTTCACGTCTAGCCATAGCCCAGCTTTTCCGTTTAGTTTTTCCAGATAGGCTGGTAGGGTTAGTGGGCGCCAGAGCGGGTCGCGGTGTTCGAGGACTTTGTATCCTGTTTTTATGATTTCTGCTCTTACTGTGCCTATGTTGACTTCTACTCCGTGTTCGACTACGAAAACTCCGTTTCGCATGCTTACGTCTATTTCGAGCCACGGCACTCCTAGTGCCAAATATTTTTTTAGAAGGCTGTAACGGTTTACTTTGTGTGCAACTACTATTGGTTTCAACGACGATTCCAGGTCGGAGTTCATTATATCCAATATTGCCCCGAAATTAGCTATTAAAATATTTATCTCGTAAAAAATATTAATACATAAAAATAAAACATGGCTGAAACATAGATTAAGCAAGCATTCTTCCAAACTTTTTTCGAATTTTATTTATTTTCTCTTAATATTTTTAAATATTTTCTTTGATGCAAATTTAGGCATTTTATGATGTTCAAAAATTTTTAGAAAAATAGTTTTTTGTTAAAAAATTATGCTTTTTCTTTTAGTCTGGCTTCTAGTCCTTTTATGACCGGTATCGCTATGATGGAGCCGATAAGGCCTCCGACTGCGTGCAGCGCGGTCCAGGTTAGAACTTGTGTGAATACTTTGAAGTTCATGAAGAATTGTCCGATTATTAGTCCTGCTACTGTCGCTGCCACTGTGCCTACCGCTATCACGTAGATTGGCGATTTTTTGCCGTAGAATCTTTCGTGCCCAATAGCGTATACGAGGAGGTCGACAACTATGCTGGCGGCTGTGAAGCCGAAGAAGTAGAAGGCTGCGGGCCTAAGTGCCAGCGTTACTATTGTTGCTGAAATGCCCGTTAGCGTTCCGGTTCCGAGTTTACGGGTTAGCCATAGCGCCGAAAATATTGTTAGAAAGCCTACCACGTCACAGAATATTGGTAGGTGGGTTAGCCTGAAGATGTAGGGTGACAGGGTGAAGTTTATTACTCCCCATAGGGCGCCGAAAACGGCTGCCGTGCTAATTGTTTTAGCGTCCATTCTCCTCCACCACACGGAAAAGCATGTTTTCAGACATTTTCATGACAAGTTTATAGGCTTCCCTCTTTCCATGTCTGAGGAGAAGCCTCTTCAAGTCGAGGGCAGGAGCCACCTTTAAAATCCTGCCATTACACTTGAAAGTTAGTTCCACTTCATCGCCCGGCTCAACCTTCAGGTTTTGTTTACCGAGTGTACAGCACGATCCGGCCTGAACGCCGTCCACTATGCAGGTATACGGTATTTCTAGCGGCAACTTGGCAACACAGCTCATTTCTTTTATTCCATTCGGCTTCAATTTTTCGGTTGCAAATCTACCAGCTCTGTAGCCCCATGCTAGGAAGGGGCCAGCGTGTCCATGAAACTTTACTGCTTCCTCCGGGCTCAGCATGTATATTACCTTTCATGTAAAAAGTAATACAAATAGATAAAATTTTTGTTTCTACCAATGAATTAAGCCTCTATTCCCACGGAAATATTACGCAGTGTTCGTACTCCCAGCCGTAGAAATCTATGGAGACGCTTGGCCGCTTGACGAGGGCGAATTTCAGGGCTTTGCCCGCTCCCTTTTCTTTAGCGTATTCCTCGGCTAGTTTGAGAGTTTCTCCGGTGACCGCTATGTCGTCGACTATGAGCACTGTTCCTCCGTTGAGCTGTTCTTTGAAGCCCCATATCACGACCGGATGGTCGTAGAGCTTCTTGGGAGGCTTTCCTTCTCCATATTTGCTAATTATTATAGCTAAGAACTTTCTGCAATTGAGTTTTTTGCAGGCCAAGGCAGCCGGTATTAGTCCTGACCGCCCAATGCCTATGACGGCTTCTAGCTCTTCTTGCAGGTTACTCGGCAGCTTTTCCAAGGCTTCTACTAAATCGTTCCAAGTTAAGACTAGCAAATAAACCAGCCGTCAATAATCTGTAAGCTAAGCTTTATAGATTTGCCGCATGAGGTAGTGTTGTTGGGGTTGGTCTTCTTGCTACAGAAGCTGAGGGATTGGCTTGGCTTGGAACGAGACATGGTGGTGATGATCGTCACTGTCCTCATATTGACTTTGGGCGGGCAAATGTGGGCTAAGTACGTGCCTAAGTACCTCGAGTATCTCGGCGCGTCGACGCTGATAATAGGCTTATACGGCTCCATTAAGGCCGTGGTTATGGCGCTTTACCAGTACCCTGGAGGCTGGGTCTCGGATAAGCTGGGGCCTAAGCGCGCTCTCGTGGCGTTTACTTTCACGGCGATGGCTGGGTACTTAATTTATCTCTTTGCGCCCGACTGGAGGCTTTTCCTCGTGGGCACGCTTTTCGTGCTGGTCTGGGACAGCATGTCTCAGCCAGCTATCTTCTCGCTGATAGGGGAGACGCTTAAGAAGTCTAGACGCGCGATAGGGTTCAGCGTGCAGTCGGTGTTGAAGAGACTCCCCATAATAGTGGCTCCGCCCCTGGGAGGCTACCTTATAGAGGCTTACGGGCTGGAGTGGGGCATGAAGATAGGGTTCTCCGTATCTATTGCTCTGGCTTTACTGGCGGTCGTTTTCCAAGAGAAGTTTTACGCTAAGACTGGGGGCGGAGATAGAAAGATTGGGGGGAGGATTCTGGCGGTTTGGAGGGAGATGGACAGGGGGCTTAAGCGGCTGCTCGTTTCCGACATTTTCGCGAGGCTGGCAAGCAATATTATAGGTGTTTATGTCGTGCTTTACGCGCTTAATGTATTGGGGGCTTCGCCAGTCGAGTATGGGCTGCTTATTTCCGTGCAGATGACTACTTCTATTTTGTCTTATTTTCCCGCTGCGAAGCTGGCCGACATCTATGGTCGGAAGCCGTTCATCACGCTTACGTTCACATTTTTCGCGTTATTTCCTCTTGCCCTGGCGCTGGTGCCGAGCGCGGCCTTTCTACCCCTCGCATTCGTGATAGCCGGCTTGAGGGAAATAGGAGAACCCGCCCGCAAGGCGCTCATAGTTGACTTGGCTGAGAGGAGTCATAAGGGCAGAGCTATAGGTCTTTACTACCTGATAAGGGAGGGCGTTATGATACCTGCGCCGCTCATTGGAGGTTTCCTTTGGGACATGTCGCCCCAGCTTATGTTCCTTACGGCCTTCGCCGTCGGAGCGCTAGGAGTGTTACTCTTTATTTCTTCTAAAATAGAAGGATAAATTGTTAATCGAATCTTCTTGACTTTTTGTAAGCCTAAATAATATGGCAATAAACTAAGTCGAATTCTAGAAAGTTAATGACCGAAGCATGTCATGGCAGCGTGCAAGTTGTATAGCTGGGTTCCTTGGAAATAAATATATCAGACTAATGATATCAGGTATCATGGACTGATATCAATGCAAGTATTAGTTAGGTTAGATAAAGACTTGTATTTAAAGCTGGATAGGCTAGCCAAGGTTTTGGGCGTTTCTCGAGCTGAAGTTATGAGGCGCGCGCTGAAGGAATATATAGCAAGAAGAGAGAGGGTAGAGTCTAAGACTAGAAAGATGAGGGGAATTGTCAAGCCTAAGATTAGCTTGGAAGAGCTCGAGAAGCTTTACCAGAGTGGGAGGTTTTGAAGTTCTATATTGACGCGTCCGTGTTCCTCCACCTGTTACTTGATGAGGATAAAGCTGAGTATGCTGAGAAGATTCTGCTTATGGTTGAGGAGGGGGAGGCTTCTGGATACATTTCACCCCTAGTCGTCGAAGAGGTTGTCTTTAAGCTTATAGTGGCGAGGGCTTCGGAGCTTGGTGCTACAAGCTTCTACGAGTTTAAGCGGCTCTACCTTAGGAACCCCAAGTTCAGGGTAGCATGTTTTGAGCCTGTCTTAAAATTTATGAATTACCTTAATTCGCTGACGGGTTTGAAGTGGCTGGCTGTGGACAAAGACGTCCTTGATGATGCGCTAGATATATGCGAGAAATATGGGCTGCTTCCCGCGGATTCCGCTCATGCAGCTCTAGCGCTTAAGCTGCAGGTGCCCATAGCTACTTTCAACGAAGACTTTAGAAATATTCCTGAATTAAAGGTTATACCTTAAGCCTTCTCTTCTGTAGTCGACTCTGGCTCCCTCATCGACTTTTACCGACCAGCCCTTCCTAGCTCCAGTCTTGATCGCGGCCTTCACTATTCTACGCTTCACCTCTTCCTCCGACGGCGTTACTGCTACTAGGCTTCCTCCCATGCCAGCGCCGCTTATCTTTACTCCGTATGCCCCGGCGTCGAGCATCGCATCCCTTATTTTTTCCAGCTCCGGTAGGCTTACCTCGTATAGGTCTCTGAGCAGCTCGTGTTGTTTATTGACTATTTCGCCCAACCTTTGCGGCAGGTCTGGAGCGCCGCTCTTAATGAGGCTTACGGCGTCCATCGTTAGCTTGTTCATGAGGACTGTGAAAGTTATGCGTTTTGCGGCTGTTTCGCTTATCATTCCAAGGTAGGGCTGTAGCTCGGGGTATTCTATTTCCTCCCAGAGTGGCTCGTCGAAGCTGTAGCCGAGCTTTTCCTTCAGCGCCTGCGGCACGTCAGCACTCTCCATTAGCTGGCGTAGTCCCTCGTTTATTTCGCCCTGCCGGCGCGGATGTATGTCGGCGACGCTGTGCCTTATGCCGGAGTCGACCACAACGAAGTCTACGTTTTTTAGGGGGAGTTCTTCCACTCTTACCGGGGGGCGAGGATAGAGTAGTATGGCACCCCCGAACGTCGAGCTGTACTGGTCTAGCCTGCCGCATGGAATTTCCATGTAAATGTTTTCGGCTCGAAAGCATATCTCCGCCAGCTCGGCGCGGGGTATGTGCAGGTTGAAATACGCATCGAGGGCTTTTGCGAGGGCTACTTCGAGTGCGGCGCTGCTGGCGAGCCCGCTGCCAATGGGGACTTCGCTGTAGATTACGGCGTGAAATCCCTCCTCGAAGGGCCTGCCTAGGTAGTCTTCTATGGCTGTTACTACGGCTCTGAGGTAGTTTCCGCACCATCCCTTTTCTTTCTGGTCTGGGTAGGCGGGCTCGAACTCGTCCCGATATGGTTTTCCCTCTTCTTTTAGGTTTAAGCTTTCAAACACGAAGTTTTCCCGGGGCTCAAGTATAGCAATGTAGGTTCTGAGGTTTATCGCCACGGGCACGACCGGTAGTCCCTTATAGTCTTGATGCGTGTTTAGGAAGTCTATGCGCCCAGGCGCCGAAGTAACTAGGTTTGCGTCCTCGAATCTTGTCGGAAAGCCCATAACTGACACCGAGATTTAAACCAAAACTTAGTATATTACGGTTCCTTTACTTAGGTATTGAGGTAAAAGAATGACCAAAGTTCTGGTTACCGGAGGAGCTGGCTTTATAGGCAGCCATCTATGTGAAAAACTTGCTGCTATGGGCTTTGAAGTTTTAATATTTGATAACCTAAGCATGGGAAGCGAGGAAAATGTCGCAATCGATGATCCGCTCGTGATCCCTTCCCAAAGCTCTCTTCAGTTCCCAGCCCTTGGCCCCGGGTTGTACGTGGTGTTTGAAAAGGAGGAGCTGGGCGGCCCTAGCTAACTTCTCCTTCAGATCCGCGA
>JAPDKD010000070.1 GCA_029258735.1 archaeon
TGTTACAAGGCTTATCAGGATTACGTTAATCTTGCTGAGCATCAGTCTCGCCATAAATGCCTCATCACTAATAGAAATTCATAATATTAAATTCGCCGCCGATAATAGCGTATGCGTTGGGCTAATTTAACATCAGAAGACTTAAACAGCCTAGATAAGGACAGAACTGTAGTCATACTTCCCATTGGAAGTATTGAGAAGCACGGACCTCACTTACCCCTAGGAACCGACGGGCTCGCAATAGAAGTTGTAGCTATGGAGGTTGCTGAGAGGACTGGGGCTGTAGTTCTTCCGACATTGTATTACGCTTACGTTCCCGAGAACAGGCATATGCCTGGCACTATTACCTTATCTGGAGAAGCTTTCCTGAGGATTCTCGAAGAGATATGCGACGAGGTTTACCGCAACGGGTTCAAAAAGATACTTTTGCTGAATGGCCACGGAGGAAACAAGAGGCCGCTATCCCTATTCTTGAGGGAAATGCAGGCTAAGGGTAAACGATACAACTTGTACATTTTGTTGGACCCTTGGGAGGTTATTCACGAGAAGATTCGCGAAGTAGCAGAGACCGATGTTTGGGGACATGCAGGAGAAGTTGAGACTAGCTATATGACATACCTTTTCCCCGACCTCTGCAAGCTTGAAAGAGTTAAGAGACCTGCTAAGCTGGGAGTAGAGAAGGTCGTCGAAGGTGTTGAGGCGATGACCGACTGGGTAGGCTATGCGATTGAAGGATACGTCGGAGACCCGCGCAAAGCAAATGTGAAAAAAGGTAAGGCTCTTTTCGAGGCCTGGGTTAAAGGGCTAGTTGAGATAGTCGAGAAGATAAAGAGAGACGAGCTTTACGACAAAATACTAGACGAATATTATTCTAAAATTAGGCACTAGATTTCTATTTTTTTACCTGTCTCACAGTCTAGCCTGTATCCGGGAAACTCTGCTACAATTTTTTCTAGATTGTCTCGCGTGAATTGCTGAAGCAGTGCTTGCACAGCCGGTTTATTTAAGGAGTCTTTTCGCAGAACTAGGTCGTAGCGCTCCTCCCTGATTCTGGTGAAAGCTAACCCGTATTTTTCGGCTATGTAGCGGACGGCGACGCCTACGTCGGCCAGCCCCTGGGACACAATATATCCTACAGCCTCGTGGGTTTTAGCCTCAAACGTGTATCCTCTAATACTCTTCTTTAGCTCCTCCGAGGCTATGTTTAGCCTTTTTGCTTCTTGGGCGATCAGCTGATCTGTTAGTACGCGCGTCCCCGAGCCCGGGTTTCTGTTCACAAATCTTAAGCCCTTTTCAGCTATCTCGGAGAAACTGTTTATTTTTCCCAGCTTCCTATTGTATACGAATCCCTGTTCCCTCAGATAACCCCTAACAACGATAACCTCCTCTAGACTCAGCCGCTTTATTATCGGAACATTATATTCTCCTGTTTCCGGATCAAGCAGGTGAGTCCCCGCGGCATCTGCTACTCCCAGCTTTATCGCCTCTAGGCCAGCAGAGCTTCCGACGTTCACTACCCTTAACGAGTATTCCGCGGAAACTTTCTCGATTAAATGCTGGAGCAGGGGACAATGGCTTCCAATGATGTTCGCGGAGTAATTTTTAGCCTCAAAGTATCTTATTATGTCTAATTCTTCTCCCTGCTCTATAAATTCTCTATCTTCAGGCACTATTAGAAAGCCGTCCACCATCATAACCGAGCCTACGCGGCCGCTATGTCCAGGTAGAGGATACGCATATTTCTCGCCGTTTCGCTGGTAAAGTATGCATGGAATGTATATCCTTATGCCGGGCTGTCCTCTTAACGGTATAGCTACCTTGGCCTTTTCTAGGCGCAGCTTGTAGGTGCGCATTCCCTGAAGCCTTGATACTACGGGTGTGAGATAGAGCAGACAGGAGAGGAAGCAAGAAAGGGGGAAGCCGGGAAGCCCGAAGAGTAGCTTCTTTCCTGAGAGAGCTACGACAAGCGGTCTCCCCGGTTTTTGTTTGACGCCGTGGATTAGAATGCCGGGTGTAAACTCTGAGAAAACTCTGTACACGTAGTCTTCTAGCCCTGCGGACGTGCCTCCGATACAAACGACGATGTCGTTCTCTTCGAGGGCTTCCCTAACCCTGCTCTTTATCTCCTCGTAGTCGTCTCCCGCCTTAGGGTAGGTTTTAGGCTCTGATCCGAGGGATTTCAGTATGCTGTATACCATGTGCGAGTTGGAATCATATATCTGTCCGTATTCGAGCTCTTCTCCCGGCTTTTTTAGCTCGTTGCCCGTCGGTATTATTCCGACCTTTACCCTGCGGTAAATCTCTACTTCGCGTATTCCTGACGCCGCAAGCGCGTTAACTATTAGGGGAGTTAAAGCTTCGCCTTGCCAAGCTACTACCTCGCCAGCTACTATGTCGGAGCCAACTATGTCTATGTTTTCGCCGTGGCGCACGCTTCTGTAAAAAATGACCTTGTCCCCCTCTTTTTCAGTATATTCTACGGGCACGACGGCATCCGCGGGGTAAGGCACAACCGCACCTGTAGAAACTTCTAAGCATTCTCCCTTCCTTATTGTCGGCTTTACCGTTTCTCCCGTGGAAACCTTGCCTACTAGCTTTAGGGCTTTTGGCCTGTTCTCATAGACCCCTTCTAAGTCGCTGCTTATAACCGCGTAGCCGTCAACAAGCGACCGCGTGTAGGGAGGCAGATTAACCTTTGAATATACGTTTTCCGCGAGCACCCTTCCGACTGCTTCTCCGATGTATATTTTTTCTCGTCCTAAGGGTCTTAGAGGAAATCTTTCTTCTATTTTCTGTAAAACTTCATCGGGGCTTACTAGCCGTCTATATATTTTCCGCTTCCTCTCGCCAGACATCTGCAAAGCCTAGTGTAATTAAGGGTGAAAACTGATAAAGCCTCCGCGAACCCTTACCTTACGGACATAACAGCATATAATGGAGCCTCGATTCTATAATCATAGCTCTCCGCTAAAAGCCCGCAAAAGATTACGGGCTTATCATCATGAAATCCATAAAAGCCTCTATGTAGAGGACATGTTAAGCATGGCTTAAACTTCACGTACTTCTTCCTGAGCGGGCAAGCCACCATCACCTCAGTCTTCACAGGCAGAACTGACATGCGACACTTTACTTTCTTGCGCGGCCATTCGCCTACTAAGCCTTTATTGTTTACGCATTTCATACAGTAGGATAACTCCACCTCTCCTTTTATCGGGCAATATACAATGATCTTCGCCTCTGTAGCTCCTTCCTTCATGACTTTTCATTGTTGTGAAAGAATCGAAAATTTAACTACTACGTCAGCTAGAAGTCAGAAGAAGAACGCCAAAACTACAGGAGAGGCCTGTAGAGGCTTACTTCTACATCTTCGCCTACATCATAGCCCTCCAAGTCCTCGGGAATTACAAGATAGCCGTTACCCTCTAGCAGACTAGCTAAAGCACCAGAGCCTCCAAGCATCAATGGCTCTACAAGCAGTTCTCCACTATGTCTATACGCCTTTACTCGAACAAATCCAAGCAGCCCAGCCTTAACTGTGACACGCCTCGTCAGCTTTCCCCTTACTTTAGGCCACTCCGGCAGGTTTAACCCGGCCTGCCTGAGTAAGGGCTTAAACAGAAGCTCTAGGCTGGACAACGCAGCCACAGGCAGACCGCTTATAGTAGTGTACAGCCTTTCGTTCTTTATGGCTATGCAGGCTGTCTTGCCAGGCCTTATAGCTACCCCATGGACCAGATATTCTGGATAGAGCTGCTTAATCGCCTTCACGCTGTAGTCATGCTTACCCATCGACGTGCCTCCCATAATTATGGTTACATAGGCATCTGAAGCCTTAAGCCATCTATAAATTTCTTTTACATTGTCGCTTAAGAAGGACACTTCCCTCACTTTTATGCCGTGTTCCTCTAGCCAGCCTGCCACAAGCTCTTGCGTAAACGGCGGATATGGTGAAACTTTGCGGAGGAACTCGTCTCCTGTGACTAGAATTCTTGCATCTAGCTTGTAGGTAGGTATATGGGTTAAACCTTCGAGCTTCAGAGCTGCGAGGTGAACGGGCGTTATCCTCCAGCCGCGGTCGACTATTACGAGCCCAGGTTTGTACTCCTCGCCTGGAAGCGAAACATTCTCGTATTTCGCAGCTGAGCTGAAGACAGATATCTCGCTGTTTCTCTGTAACACGTTTTCTATGGGTATCACCGCGTTTGCTCCTTCAGGCAGAAAAGCTCCTGTTTCTATCCAGCATGCTTCGCCGTGTTCTAAGCGGAAAGTGGGGGTTTCGCCCGCTCTTACTGAGCCTTTTACTTTCAAGAGAACGGGCGTCGAGGCGCTGGCCGCGAGCACATCCTCGTATTTTACCGCGTAGCCGTCAACTGTTGATTTAGGTCTGGGAGGTAAGTACAGCTTAGACACTATTTTTTCCGCAGCGTATCTACCTAAAGACTCTCTAATTTGAACTTCCTCAACTTCAGGTAAAGCTATGTATTCCTTTGCTTCATTTATTATCTCATTTACTGAATGAAGTTTTTTCAACACGTGCACCAGGCACTATGCTTCCTTGTTTTCACCTTCTGCGCATTTCTGCTTTTCTTTTCTCTCCTTATTTTTCCTTGCTATGTAGTCGTGAATAAATTCTTCTAGCTCCTCCCGGAACTGCTTGTCATCTGGCAATTGTTCGAATTCTTGTTCCATTCCCTTGCAGCTCTCAGGCAGCTCTATGGTTAATGTTATGTGCGGTTTTCCGAGCGCTTTATCAACCTTTTCCTTCTCCTTCTCGTATTCCCTTCTGTGACGCTCAAACTTCCTCCTGAAAACTCTGTCCATCCAGCTCATAATAAAACCCCCGAGATAACCCCAAAATAGACAATTATATAGAGCGCGGAAAAGAGAAGCTGTACAGTCGTTACCATCGCACCTACCTTGGTGAGTTCTCCCAAGTCTATGCTGACCTCCTCGTGCTTTAAGGCTCCTATAGCCATCGCAAAAACTATGCTGGTCACAGGAATTGTTCCTCCTCCCAGATTTGTGCCCAGTACAAGCGCGGACCAGACTGGCTCCTTATGTGCTAAAGGCAGGGCTTTTACTGCGGGAGTGAAAGTGAGAGCGACAGCTACGTTAGCTAGGAATACGCTGGCTATGCCGCTGATGAAAAGCGTAAGGAGAGAGGTCAATAAGGGCTCGCCACCGCTTAGCTGGAACATTATTTGGGCTAGTTCGTTGAGAATGCCCGTTTTTTCGACTCCTCTTATCACGAAAAGGAAGGCTATTACGAAGAATACTGTGTCCCAGTCTATCTCGCTGAAGATTCGTGTGGAGTCGTACTTCATTACCGCTAGAGCTATTACTGCTACAGCCATAGCTACAGCTTCAACGGGAAGACCGAGCCTGTCCGAATAAATGTAAAGAACTATCATTAGGAAGAGTATGAAGCCTGCACGTAGCATTTCGCCTTTACGCTCCACTTTTATCTTATATTCGGCGAGACTAAGCGGCTTCATCGTTTCAAGTTTTTTACCATAGTATAAAGCTAAGACACCGACAGTTATGAACCAAAGCATAAACTCTGCAGGTAACAAGTACTGTGAGAACACAGTGAAGCTAAAGCCCGCGTTCAGGCCGATAATCATGTTGCTCACTGAGCCTATCAGTACGCCCGTGCCTCCGAGGTTCACC
>JAPDKD010000061.1 GCA_029258735.1 archaeon
GAGCAGCTGGGGCTGAACTTCCGGAGAAACTTTTTTGAGGAAAAGTTCTAGCTGACGTCTATCGCTGTGCCCTGAAAATCCTTCAACCCTGAAAACGCTCATTTTGAGTTCGCGAAGCTCCATTCGGCCCGTGCTATCTACGAACGATAATTTTCTAAGTCCTTGGAGAATTTTTCTTCCTAAGGTTCCTTCTATCTGGTAGCTTACGAATACAAGCGAGCTTCTATCATCTTCGGCAAGAAGCCTAAGATAATCCATGACAGGACCTCCCGTAAGCATTCCTGACGTAGACATTATTATGCATGGTCGAGTATTCACGATCTCTTCTCGCTCGGAGCCAGCTTGCCTCAGAATGTGAATGTTAGGCGACGTGAACGGGTTTTCGCCTCGATATATTTTCTCTCTTAAAGATGGGCGAAGGTATTCTGGAAAAGCTGTATGTATAGCTGTTACTTCATCTATCATGCCCTCAATGTATATAGGTGCTTGGGGTATAACGCCTCTATTCATGGCCTCATTTATTACAAGCAATACATCCTGTGCTCTGCCAACAGCCAATACTGGTATCAAAACAACGCCATTTCTTTCGAAAGTTTCCTTGACGATTTTGATTAGCGCCTCCTCGGCATCTATACGTCTTGGAAGGTAGTCTTGTGGTCCTCCATATGTGGATTCCATTATTAGAACTTCTAGTCTGGGAAACTCGAATGCCGCTGAATCTAAGATCCGTGAACGAGAGAACTTAAAATCGCTCGTATAGACTATGTTTAGCAAGCCTTGTCCTATGTGTACATGCGCCATTGCTGCACCGATTATATGACCTGAAGGATATAGTGTTAGGCGCGCATCGGGCGTTATGTCAGTAACCTCTCCATACTTTAAGGTTATTGTACGAAGAACGGCTTCATTAACATCCTTCATCGAATACGGAAGATACTGTCCCTCTCTTTTAGCTATTTTAATAGAGTCCTCAAGTAGCAAGCGCATCAAGTACAGGGTGGGTTCGGTCATGTAGATAGGGCCTTTATAGCCGTATTTAATGAGTAGAGGCATTGAACCACAGTGATCTAAGTGTGCATGCGTAATTACAACCGCATCCAGATTTTCAAGATCCATATCTGGAAGCTCATAATAGGGGTATTCGTACTGCCCCATTAGAGGTTTTACGCCGGCGTCTAATAGTATTCGGCTTTCTGGCGTTTCTATCAGTATAGCGCTTCGACCGACTTCTTGAAAGCTACCGAGCGCCACTATTCTAACATAGTTTGTATCAAAGATCTGCGTACGGTAGATTCGATGGCCGATGAGTTTCAGGAATTTCAGCCTTTCCTCACTTGAGCTTCTATAGTATTCTCTTATCTCAGCAATTGTGCGAGAAGATATTGGTGGTTTCCGCAGCGGTATCGGGAGCCACAGGGTTTCGGCTAGTATTCTTCGCAGCGTTATGCCATCTTTCCCTATAACGTAGCCCGGTTTTTCGGCTTCTATTTCAACTTCTCCTCTTGTCTTATCGAAGTATATGAGGCTTATTCCCGCCTCGGGAGGAACTATTTCCTTAATCTTTTCCTCGGCCTCACGCTCAGGAAGCCTATTTTCGGGATCCCCCCTAATAACTATGCGTTTCTTAAGAGTCTTAACTAGGGTTTTAATTAACTGCTCGTTATTTACGAAGAACACGTGCGGTTTCTTACTATATACTGCTATTCGAGGTCCTTCAAAGTCTATTTTGGTAACTTCCGCTTCCGGGGGTGCTAGCTTTAATATTGCATCTCTAATTTCGTAAAAAGGCTCGCTGAACTTTCTCATTATTATCGAACCTTAATTATAATTTAATATCTTCCCCTCCGATTTCCTCGTAACCTTCTTTACTAACTACAACTACGTCAACTCCTTCTCCGCTGCCCGGGTCTCTTCTAAGAGCAGCTCTTACAGCTTTTACAGCGAGCTTTACTGCCTCTTCTTTTTCTAGCTCTTCGCTATATGACGATTCTAAAATGCTCACAGCGAAGGGACTTCCTGAACCCGTAGCAGTGTATTTTTCTCTCGTAATTGATCCAAGCCAGTCAACGCTGAATAGTGCGGGTCCACCCGCATCTACGCCTCCTATAAGTACATGCGCTATAAGTAGAGGACGATTTTGGAACATTATAACAGATGCAACATTAGCGAGAGATTTTATCGATATGGATGTGTTATTTTCCGTCTTATATAGAACAGCATAGTATCTAAGTTGATCTACCAGCCATTGCGCGTCGCCAACGTATCCGCTAATAGTAGTCGCAACGTGGTCGTCCACTTTCAAAATTTTCTTTGCTTTCTTATGCGATATGAAGAAGCCGCTCGTTGCTCTTCTGTCAGCGGCTAGCACGGCGAAATCTTTGAAAACCATGCCTACAGTCGTTGTACCCTTTAGCGCTTTTTCAAGCTTAGCTTGTAAAGCCTTATCCGTTAATTCTCTATGTGTATACATTTACGTTCACCGATTAACTGCAAAAGAATAATCATTATGTGTCTTTTCGTTCTAGTATTTTAATGTTTGCTCTTACTAGCATAAATTCATTTTGAGTGCCTTCGAAAAGTCTTAACAATGCTTCTTAAATACTTACAGTAGGTTGTCTATGAAAACTGTAACGCTTACAACTGAGGCGATGGCAAGGCGCGGCGCCAAGTTTAAGGCAAATATTCATCCCAAATGTTTGACGTGTAAGCTTTATAAGGTGTGCGTAAGCAGATTGAGACCCGGCTTTTACTATGAGGTTTTAAAGGTTAGAAATAAGGTGCATACATGTCCAATAACTGGAAGCAGGATGCGCGTTGTTGAAGTTAAGCCGTTACCTGTCAGTATCGTCGTGGAGAGCAACTTCGCTGTTGCGGGAGTGGCCTTCAACTATGAGCCTATTATTTGTGATAATATTAACTGCGATAATTATGACATATGCTCTAGGAGCATCTTAATCAAGGGTGAAAAAGTTAGGGTTATTGAGGTTGTGAAGACTCTTTGTTGCCCTCTTAGACGTCGGCTTTCTCTTGTTCGAGTTCTCCCTCTTTCTCTTCTTTAGATTTTTTGAATGTATATGAGAACCTAATGTTTAGCGCCTCGACTTCTTCTATTTTCTTTTCGACGTCACGTGCGAAAGCGTTTATAATTATTCCGATATTGTTTGCCATTAATAGCTCGGGTGGAAGGGATATAGTGAGGGTTTTATCGGTAATTTCTATTTCGGCCTTTTCGGCGTGCTCGTGTATCCATCTTTTTAATAATGCCTTAATTTTTTCTCCTACGGTTTCCAGTTTTTTGAGAACTTTTACGCGATATACTATTGTTTTACCAGCTAGTGGGTGGTTTGTATCGATAATTACTCTTCCGCCCCCGACTGTTATTATTTTTCCGCGTAGACTTTTGCCCCTATGGCGGAATGTTACTTCTTCCCCAGCTCTGGGAGTTATTCTTTGAGCAAACAGTTCCCTAGCTGGTACTATTGTTATTTTATTGGGATCTCGTTTTCCGAAGGCTTTTTCAGGAGGCAGTACTATTTCCTTCCACTCGCCTATTTTAGCCTTTTTCAGCTCTTCTTCCACACTTTTTAGGAGAAGCCCTTCCCCAACAATTACTAGCTCTGGCTCTGTGCGTTCAATTTCTAAGCCGGCTTTTTTGGCTTCCTCCTTCACAGTTGTGTCGAATACTTTTTCCTCGCCGTCTTCTTTAACAGCTGCAATATAGTCTACTAGGAGAAAGTCTCCGTCACTTATTTCCACAACTCCTTTCTCAACATCCGCATTGCTCATACTTTGCTGATATCTCCATCACGCTTATAAAGTCTATCCACAAGAGTTCAAAACTCAACGGAGAATATTATTGGTGGGCCCGCCGGGACTCGAACCCGGGACCACCGCCGTGTCAGGGCGGCATCCTAGCCAACTAGACTACGGGCCCCTTTTCCCTGTATTCTTCTCGAAGGATGTTTTTAAGGATTGCTCATTCAGAAGTCCAGCGTTATTCTGTGAAGACTGCTGCTTCAAGGATCTCAATTGCTTTTCTCAGTTTTTCTAGTTTTTCTGGAGACTGCATCTCTAGCACTGCCTGGCATTTCGGACAGGAAAACAATAAATCCACGGCTTCGTCAAAAGTGAAGGTTCTGCCACATACTGGACAATAATAATTTTTTGACTCCTGCTCTTCGAGGATTCGACGCAGAACAGCTATGGCTTTTTTTCTGCGTGTTTCCAGTAGTGATAGAGGGTCTTCATCGGTGACCCGCCAGTAGTATTTATAAAGTCTATCTTTTACTCCCTTCACCCTGCGGTATTTTACAATGCTATTTTCATAGAGAGTCATTAAGATTCTTCGCACTTCATTTTCGTCGATCTTCAGATCCCTGGCAATTTCTTCATCGCCTATTTCACCTTCCTGAATAAGTTTTTCCACTATTCTTTCGGCTTGTGAACCAAGTATTTTCCCGGAAAGTTTTACAAGTATAAATGGTCCGCTCATTGTAATCATCTCTTTGCCTGTTATTTCCCCTAGTATATTCTTTTAATGTTCTACTTTAAATTCTAGCCCCTTGAAACTTTTACCTTTTCTTGCAAGGGTTAATTCAATTCTCTACTCCTATTATTTAGCTAGGCAGTATTTTAGCCCCTCTGCTAGAAAGTTCTCTGAGAATTTTTGATGCAATTTCTGCTTTTCCTTCAACAGTTAATATCAAACTATGGTTTTCCACGCGCAGCGAGTGGATATATAAGTACTTACTAGATAGTTTTAGAAGCTCTATACGATCTAAGGGTATTTTAACTTTAACCACAGTGAGCCCAGGCAACTTTTCTAAAATTGTCTTATAAAGCGCTTCCAATCCTAAACTTTTTAGCGCTGAAATAGGTATAACACTGCTTGAATAAACTTTAAGGAGTGAGACTGCCTGCTCAATTTTATGGCTTGTAATTTTGTCGATCTTATTTGCAGCTATAATTATTCTATTTGAGGGAATTCCGAGCTGGGCAAGAACGTCGTAGCTTGCCTTTATTTTTCTTGCTATCTCTTCCTCCTCCTCCGAAATATCTACTACTAGAATTAGGAGATCCGCGTAGAGAGATTCGCCAAGCGTTGTATAAAACGCCTCTAAAAGTAACGGAGGAAGCGAATCTATAAAGCCGATGGTATCCGTCACCAGCATTTTTCGCCCTAAGATTTCAGCTCTGGAGGTTTTTGTTGAAAGTGTCGCAAAGGGTTTCCCGTCACTGTAACGTTGTATACCAGTCATACGCCTGTATAGGGTTGTTTTTCCTGCACCTGTATATCCGACCAGGGCTAATGTTGGTATGCCTGTTTCTTTACGTTTAACCCAGTAGCTGTTTCTTCTTTTTCTCAGTTTCTCGAGTTCACGCTCTATTCTGGCTATTCGCCTTACAACGTGTTTGTAGTAGGTGTCTATTGCATATTCGCCTCCTCCCATGAATCCGGGATATTCGCCTGATTTAGCTCTGTGGAGCATTTCGCG
>JAPDKD010000121.1 GCA_029258735.1 archaeon
CAGCGACTCCTAACGGCCGTATTTAGATGTAAAATATGCGGCGAAGAAATACCCATACCCCAGACGGGAAACAAGATAGAGAAGCCGCTGGAATGCCCACGATGCGCCGCCGAGGGCCGCAAAAGAGGAGACTTCGAGCTCCTCCTAGAAAAGTCCGAGTTCATGGACTGGCAGAAATTCGTCCTCCAAGAAAAGCCCGAAGAACTACCCGCGGGACAGCTGCCCAGATCCATAGAGGTCATACTCACCGACGACCTAGTCGACAGCGTAAGACCAGGAGACCGCGCCACAGTAATCGGCATCCTAAAAGTAGTGGAAGACAAGTACATGCGAGGTAGAGCGCCCCTCTTCCGCGCGATCCTCGAAGCCAACAACGTAGAGGTATCCTCAAAAGAAAGCGTCGAGATAGAGATCTCCCCCGAAGACATAAAGAAGATAATGGAGCTCTCCCGCCGCCCCGACATCCACGAGCTCATAACCAACTCAATAGCGCCATCCATCTACGGCTACAAGGAGATAAAGCGAGCCATCGCGGCGCTACTCTTCGGCGGAGTACCCAAGGTATATCCCGACGGCGTAAGAGTGAGAGGAGACATACACATACTACTAATAGGCGACCCCGGAACAGCAAAATCACAGATACTGCGCTACGTCGCCAACATCGCCCCACGAGCCATATACACCACGGGCAAAGGCTCCACCGCCGCAGGCCTAACAGCAGCAGTAGTAAGAGAAAAAGCCTCAGGAGACTTCTACCTAGAAGCCGGAGCCCTAGTCCTCGCCGACGGCGGAGTAGCATGCCTCCATCCGAATACGAGGGTTCTAGTCGACGGAAAATATGTAAGGATAGAGGAGCTCTTCGAATCCGCTAAATCCTACAGAGCGTGGTCAAGCGGCGAAATAGTTGACATAGAAGAAAAAGAGACAGAAGTGGTTGCTTTAAATCTCAAGAGCCTAAAGACCGAGCGCGTAAAGTCCACAGTAGTGAGAAGAAAGCCTTGGAAAGGCGAACTAATTAGAATAAAACTTCGGTCAGGCAATGAACTAGTCCTAACCCCGGACCATCTACTAATCGACGGAAAAACATTACGCTGGAAGAAGGCGGAAGAATTCAAGCCGGGGGACACTGTAGTAGCCCCATTAAAACTACCAAGCATCAAAAGAAAAACTTACATCCTAGATATTCTCCCGGACGAATGGCTGGTAAAACTAAGCCGAGAAGAAAAACAGGAGCTAAAGAAAGAAGTATTAAAAAGGTTCAAAACTTTATCTGAATTCAACAAAGCCTATAACATATCGCGAGACTTCCTCTACGGCAGAGGCTCAATAAACGTAGGCAAATTCAGGCACATCCTAAAGGACCTTGGAATCTACGAAAAATGGAGAACTAAGCCATTAACATATGGACCCTGCTCAAAGCGTGAAAAGCTAAAAACCGCCCACATAACTCCAGAACTAGCCTACTTTTTAGGATTCGCATACGGAGACGGGTGGATACAAAAGAAAGACAGAAAAGTGAGAATAAGCATTACGCAATCAAAAGTAAACAGGCGACAAATAGAAGCGCTCCGCAAAGCATTCACCACTTTTTACGACGGCGAACTTAAAGAGCACGAAAGAAAGACGGAGAAAAAGCTAAAAGGCAGCATATCTTCAAGCAACAACATTGTTCTATACGTAAATTCGCCCCTGCTAGGCTACCTATACGAATACATCGTAAGCGACAGGCTCAAAAACGCCTTCAGCCTCGACGACGAGGCTCTAAAAGCCTTTATAGCCGGCGTTATAGACGCAGATGGATGCATCTCAATAAAGAAAAGCTCCAAAGGAAAAGTAGCACACATAGAGATCTTACTCTCAAATGATGTAAAAAGGGACACGGCCTTCGCAATGCTTCTCAGAAGATTCGATATATATGCGCGCGTAGTTCCAGGCTCATCGGTCAACAAGATAGAGATAACCGGAAAAAGCGACGTGAGAAACCTTGTCAAGGCCATAGAAAAATACAGCATAAAAACAAAAGAAATACCCTTATTGAAACACTTGGTACCCTCAACCAGCGACAAAATACCTTTAGAACCAGTAAAAGCAATTTCACAGAAAATAATGGAGACTGTACCTGCCACCATTTTACAGAGAAAAGGTCTCTGGAGCACAATCTACACCTACGCAAAAGGGACACATACGCCGAGCAGGTACCAGCTAGAAAAAGCGCTGAAGAGGCTAAATGAACACCTGGCCCCCGAGATTAAATCAAACATCGAAATACTGCTAAGAAGAGACTGCTTCCTCGACGAAATAACTTCCATCGAGCGATTACCCTACAACGGATACGTCTACGACCTCTACGTACCTAACCTACACAACTTTGTGGCAGAAGGAGTTATCACCCATAACTGCATAGACGAATTTGACAAGATGGATCCCCGGGACAGGGTGAGTATACACGAAGCTATGGAGCAGCAAACTATAAGCATCGCTAAGGCGGGAATAGTTGCCACGCTGAACGCCAGGGCGTCTGTGCTTGCAGCCGCGAACCCGGCGTTCGGCAGGTACCTCGTGACCAGAACCCTCGCCGAAAACATAGACCTCCCCGTAACCATACTCTCCAGGTTCGACCTGATATTCCGTATAGTGGATATACCTAACAGGGAGAAAGACAGGCAGCTCGCCGAGTACGTGCTAGATTTCCACCGAAACGCGGTCCACGAAATCTTCGAAAACATAATACCCCCCGATCTCCTAAAAAAGTACATAGCCTTCGCCAGGCGGGAAATCAGGCCCAGGCTCTCCGACGAAGCCAAGAAGAAAATCGTAGACTTCTACGTCAAAATGCGCAGCAGAAGTGAAGACCCAGAATCGCCCATATCCATAACCCCGCGCCAGCTCGAAGCCTTGATAAGGCTGGCCGAGGCAAACGCGCGCATGGCCCTCAGAGAAATAGTCACCGAGGAAGACGCGCAGGCAGCAATAGACCTAATGAACTACTTCCTGCAGAGCGTCGGCATAGACATGGAGACAAAGAGGATAGACATAGACGTGATAATGACAGGCCAGTCCAAGTCCCAGCGCGAAAAGATATTAACTATACTCGACATCGTGGACACGATGGTAAAAGAAGCAGGCGGAAAAGCCGTGCCGAAAGAAACAGTAATCCAGAAAGCTGTAGAAATGGGAATCGACGAGCACTTCGCCCGCAGAGTAATAGACAGGCTAATAGACAACGGAGAACTAATGCAGCCAAGCCCAGGACACATAAAACGTGCTTAGTCCATGGAAATAGAAGAACTTGACGTACCGGAAAGCCTAAAACAAGCGCTTAAGCGTCGAGGCTACAGGACACTATACCCGCCCCAGGAGGAAGCGATAAAGAATGGCGTATTGGAAGGCAAAAACCTTCTTCTGACCTCTCCCACGGCGTCGGGCAAAACTCTCATAGCAATACTGGCAATCTTCAAAAAAGCCCTTACCGAAGGGGGCATGTCATTCTACCTAACCCCTCTAAGAGCCCTAGCCTCAGAAAAATACGAGGAGATAAAAAGCCTCGGCGACGAGCTAGGCCTGAGAGTAGCGCTCTCAATAGGAGACTACGACTCCGACGATCCCTGGCTCGAAAGATACGACATAGTAGTTTCCACAAACGAGAAAGTGGATAGCCTCCTGAGGCACAAGCCAAGCTGGATGAGCAAGCTCGGAGCCGTAGTGCTTGACGAAATACACCTCGTAAACAGCGAGAAGCGCGGCCCAACCCTAGAAATGGTAATAGCCAGGCTCAAAACGCTGCCCAAACGGCCCCAGATAATAGCGCTAAGCGCCACAGTCAGAAACGCGAAGGAGATAGGGGAGTGGCTTAACGCCGAAATAGTTGCAACCGAGTGGCGGCCCGTAGCCCTCAAAGAGGGAGTTTACTACGACGGAGAGATAGAATACAGCAACGGCGAAACAGTCGAGCTAGACAGGAAGGCGGACGAGATAACCGACCTAGTAGCCGGCTGCCTTGAAGGCGGAGGACAAGCCCTAGTCTTCGCTCCCACACGGAGAACCGCCGTAGCCAAGGCGAGAAAACTCGCAGTACTTCTCCGAAGACTTAAAGTCCTCGAACCCAGGCGTGAAAACGCCGCAATAGCTTCAGACATACTTGCAGCCGAAAGAAACAAAATAACCGAACTACTCGCCGAAACAGTTAAACGCGGTGTGGCCTTCCACCATGCCGGCCTCTCCTACCCCGTGCGCAGAATAATAGAAAAAGCGTTCAGAGAGAACATCTTGAAAGTCATAGTCGCCACGCCTACCCTAGCAGCGGGAGTAAACCTACCAGCAAGAAGAGTCATAATATCAGACTACAGGCGCTACAACGTCGAACTAGGCTACTACGAGCGAATAAGCGTAATGGAATACAAGCAGATGGCTGGCAGAGCAGGCAGGCCAAAATACGACAAATACGGCGAAGCAATACTCCTAGCAAAAACCCTCGAAGAAAAAGATTTCCTACTAGAAACCTACATCCTCGCCCCGCCCGAAAGAATAACCAGCAAGCTTTCCTCCGAACCCGCCCTAAGAGCGCACCTATTAGCAACAGTCGCAAGCGGCTACGCCTCAACCCTAGACCAGCTGCGGAAAATATTCACAAACACCCTCTGCTACATGCAGTACGGCCAGTTCAACATAGACATATCCACGAAGGCGGCGCTCCAATTCTTAGTAGCTAGAGGCTTTATACACAGCGAAAACGGAACCCTAGAAGCCACCGAGATAGGAAGGCTAACTTCAAGCCTCTACATAGACCCCCTCTCCGCTGCAGTAATAACAGAACACCTAAGCGCCTCCCAAAAAGCGTCAGTCATAGGCTACCTCCACCTCCTAGCCGCAACCCCCGACATGCCCAAGCTATACCTGCGCAGAAAGGAACGGGAAAAGTACGAGGAGCTGCTCGAAGAGCACCTGCGAGGCGAGCTACTAATCGAGCCCCCAATAAACCCCTACGACTACGAGTTCTACCTCGCAGAGCTAAAGACCGC
>JAPDKD010000096.1 GCA_029258735.1 archaeon
ATTCTCTCGGATTCTTCACCTCTACAAGTTTCGGTGGAGTAAGTACAGTGACCTCTACTATCACATTCGGAAGTTCATCCTCCCCAAGAGGTGGAAATCTGGGATCTCGGGTTGCAGATTTTGCTGATTCGGTTAAAGACCTTTTCAAATCGTATACCGGTTCAGGTATGCCTATGCATCCTCTAAGATTTCTCTCCGGGTATGTCAGTATGGTAACAAAGGAACCTGACTTCTCTCTGAATTTCTCCCCGAGGTCTTCATCGGGAATTTTTTCTCCTTTAACGTAGCTGTCTATGACCTTTCTCGCGTATCTAACTGCTTTTGTCCCCTCATCCATGGTGAGCATGCTCTGACTAAATATCGCACGCTATTAAAATGTATCACCTGCCTGTTTCTTCGATCCTTGCCACCAGAGTGATGTTGTAGTTCGTTACCGGCGCCTGTGCCGGCGCAATCTTCAGTATCATTGGTTCGCTGTAGTAGTGGATTGTAACGTTTGTTTCGTTGTCCTGTACGTCCTTGCTTGCGGTGACGTTGTACTCTCCAGGCGCTAAGAATACCTCATAGTATCCATCTGCCTTCGACTTGGTTGTGATGAAGAGTGGTGATGTATTGTTGCCGATCGGCGTGAACTGAATGGTCACATTGTCAAGAGGTGTATTGTTGTAGAGGGTGTAACCTGACACCTTCACCTTAGCATAGGTCATTGATATGTTCTGCACCATTGTCTCGTTCTCTGCGAGGTAGAACGTTATATCCTTGGAGTACTGTGGATGTCCGGTGCTCTCATTTATGTAGACCGCATGTATCTCGTACTCTCCTGGGACCATTCCTCTGAACTCGTAGTATCCGGTTTCATTTGTAACTGTTGTACCCACCGTGAGGTTCGTCTTGGTGTACACTATGCTGATATTTGCACCTGCGAGTTCCTCTCCCTTGTCATAGCTTCCATTACCATCAATGTCGAAGAATACTATTCCATGTACACTTGCCGGTATTGGCTTCTTGATGTCGTAGTAATTGTCACCCTCTTTCAGGAATAGAGCCGAATTATTGTGTATCTCAAAACCCTCGTATTCAGCGGTTATACTGTAGACTCCAGGGAATATGTTGGATATGTTGTATCTGCCTTCTGAGTCGGTTTTCAGTGTGTATTCCTGATTATTTATGGTGTCAACCAGTTTGATTGTCACATCAGACAGTGGTTCATCTATGCCCTCATCGTATGTTCCGTTTCCGTTTGTATCGTTAAAGACAACACCTTCCAGTGAAGCGGGCTCTATGGTTATGTTGATAGTTCTGTTGTAATCAACGCCTGGTCTGCGTGTGGCTTCCGCCTCGGTTATCGGATAGAAAGATGGGTCTGTTGAACTGTTGAATGTGATGGTTTTGAGGGTGTATCTGTTGTATACACCTCCAATAACCTCAATTGATAATGTTATATTTCCAGCAGGTGCAATAAGTTTGAACTTTCCTTCACTGTCCGTCATTGTTCTGTCATGAGGTATCTTTTCTATTGTTCTGTTCACGATTCTTCCGGTTGCAAGTTTTGTCTGAATCACCTGTTTGTAGTCATCCTTCACAACGACAAGAAGTGATTTCATGGGTTTACCCATACATGTTATTGTACCGTTCAGAATGGCTCCCTCATAGAACTTCGCTATTACAACCGCAGGCATGCCAAAGCATAAATCTCCTCTGTGGAAGAAGAGGGATTTGGTGAGATTGAGGGGTGATATGTATTTCACCACAAAGTGTTTGAGTCCTGCTGTTGGCTGATAGTAGTAATTTCCAGGTCCAAACGGATCTGTAGAGTTGTCAGATAAAAACGGGATTATTGCGAAGCTTATTGACCTGTTTGCGGCTAGATCAAACAGATTTCTCGGTACATAACCAAGATAGACCTTGTACACCATGGAGTTATAGAACGGGGATTTTCTCTCTATAAAGGGTCTGAGCTCGAGTTTGAGTATATCCTCTCTCGATAGTTCCTTGCTCAGGTTTCTAACCTCTTCGGGGGTGTGAGTTTTACCGTATTTGTCCTTGTAATAGAGTTTGAAATATTTATCATTGGTTGTCTCGTATCCAAAAATGCCCTTATCAGAGAGAAATGTGAATACATTGAATATGTTTATATCATACCCCTCTACACCATAATACCTTATCTGCCAGCCCGTAACCAGCTGAAGGTCTCTGTAGAGCATGATTATCTCGTCTTCATCAAGATGATCCGTCAAGAATGATATAGCATCGTGATACATCGCGTTCACTTTCCTCACTCTGTACTTCTTACCACCGTATTCCTCACCTATAATTTTACCATAGGAAGATTCAGTTGTGTTTCTGTGGTATATCGGGTCCTCAAATATATCTATGAGTTTGGTGGAGTTATTACCTAGATAATTGTCAAAGACTTCTCTCACTTTCTGAGAAACTTTTCCATTGTGTCTGGACATGTCTCCCTCTACCAATCTGACAATCAGGACGGATATTGCTTCCTTCTCGCTTTCTGATGTATGGAAGTTACCAGCAGCCTCTATTCCGCTCTGGAAGTTATCAGCAACTGTGGGATGTTTTCCCATGGCGGCGCAGTAGAATCCATAGTCCCACCATGATATGAAGGCAGGTCTCTTCTCCTCTTTCTCGCTCTTGTCCTGCGCCCTCAGCCATCTGAATGCGTCTTCCCAGTATTTTTCTGTATGGAGGCTGAGACCAAAAGCTCCCTGATAGTCCTTTCCGAATATTTTCTGCTTCTCCATGGATGGTACAGCAGCATCAAGGGAGAGGAATGTGTTTGGCACGATTATGATAAATGCTACGAATACAACAAAAGCTATGTGAGAAGCTCTGACGGCTTTTCTTATATCTCTCAAACTTCTTATGTTCGCAATGGTTTTCCTCATCTGTTTTATGTCCAGCTTTTCCATCAAATACCAGATGATACCTCCGGAGAGAATTGCAACAATTGGAACAAGGTCATTGAGGAAACGACCCGCAGATCCGGTAAGATAGTTCTCAACTATGAACCATATTATTATGAAGATGGAAACAGCATCCCATTTCCTGATAAATCTCTTCCATATTATCAGGAATAGAAAAGCGAACCACGCCATAAGATAGAGGGCAGGACCAAATGACATGACGGTTCTACTTATGCCAAAGGTTGATGCCTCTGCAATGGTGAGATAGGTCTTACTTTTCTGAACGTATGCCAGCCCTCCAAATATGTGGTTTGCAAATCTGGATAACGGAAGGAGAGCAGGATTTGTTGCATCCCTTATGGTATAGAGGAAGATTAGGACTGACGCCGCCAAGGCCGCAATCGATGGTAGAGTTATAATCCATGGCAATTTCTTTCTGGAAAGGAAGAGATATATGAGTCCAAACAGGAAGACGGCGGCGAAGGACATTATTGACATGTAATTAAGGGCACCCCTCGCAAGGTAAGAAGGCATTGCCAGAAGCAAACCGATACCCATACATGACATGGCTACCAGAAATCTCTGGGTGGTTGCCCTGTATCTCGCTATATCCACTATCATCTGTACAACGAAGTATAAGGCAAGGAAGGCGAAATAGAAATATGCCCCAGCCCATGAGAGAGCTTCCATACCAAGGAAAACACCAGCCATTGATGCGAATATTATGGATTTTTTGAAATTCTCTTCCTTCAAACTCCTCAACACGAAGAAATAAAGCGTTGTACCAAGCAGGAGAATGAATGAATCGTGGTCAGCCAGTGAAAATGCGGAGCCATGACCTGAACCGATATGTATGGGTATAAGAGGAACGAGAAGGGCAGCAATCAGCCCTGCCTTTCTCCCAAACAGCAAGGTTCCAATAAAGTAAACAGGTATAACCAGGAGGGCACCGTACAGAGAGGGTAAAAACTGCATGGATAATCCTATAGCATCAACAGAGCTCATGAAGTTGGAAAGAACCTTTGCAAGAATAACGAATAGCGTATTGAATAGGGGAGGTCTTGAATTCGCCTTCCCCACAGGATAGTTCAGCAGCGGGTCCGGGTCATGAATATTCCAGTAAGGGTAATGACCTGTCTCATATAACTTCTCAACAACTCTCATGTTGTAATACGGGTCGGGTCCAGAAAGATAATATTTATCCTCCAGCGTTTTGCCGGAAGGATTCACTGTCTCTCCGGATGATGCATTGAAGTACACTGCCAGAAAGAGAGTGATGAACATCGCAAGGGCGAGGCATGTTGCGATTATTACATCCTTTCTTTCTATTTTTGCCATCTGATCACCGCCTGAATCGGGTAGAATCTTACCTTATATATAGTTTAGCTTAAAAATACTATCTCTTAACACCGATGCGATCTGTGGAGCTACTCTCACTTTGCTGAAACTGCTCTCTATAGTGTCAGTGGATATTATTTCGGTGGCACCTGCTGCAGTTATCTTATCTATCGCCTCTCCGATGAATAGGCCATGGGTGCAGGCAACGTATATCTCTTTTGCTCCCTGCTTTTTGATTTCATGAACCGCTTTTGCCATTGTGCCGCCCGTGGAGATTATATCATCTATGATTGCGATCACTCTATTACTGACATCCACATTTTTTGGCTTGATTTCAACAATCTCATCTGTTATCCTGGTTTTTTCCAGGAAATCCCACTTGCAGCCCAGTATCTCCGCTGCTTTCTTTGCCCTCCATGTTGCTCCCTTATCAGGGGCAAGCACCACATCTACATTTTTATCCATTAGATATTTTGCTATCTCGGGTACAGCAGAGCATGCAAGGGCTTTTGTCTTGAAGAATTCCGTGATATAATCCTTATGTGGATCAACCAGCAGAACGGTATCAATATCTATGCTGAGATTCTCAGCATAG
>JAPDKD010000032.1 GCA_029258735.1 archaeon
CCTATGTGCTGAAGCGTCGGGATCCTCGGGCAGCAGGAGCACTATATCTCTCGAGCCAGCTACGTTAGACCTGTCAATTCCGGCGTTGGCGCAAACGATGCCGTGGCGGGTTTTAACTATAAGGTGGCCTTTAACCGCCTTCACTACTTCGGCGCTTTCCTTCAACACTAGCTCCACTAGGCGGGGATCTTTACCTGTAGCCTTCGCAATCTCCCGAGCTCTTTCGCTCGGCTTCACCCGCTTCAGATCAACTATTCTACCTTCAGCCTTCGAGACTATCTTGCTTTTCACGACTATGACGTCTCCATCTTCTATCTTCACGCCGTTTTGCTCGGCGGCTTCGACTATAATGCGTGCTAAATCGTCGCCGGGCTTTATCTCCGGTATTCCCTCAAGTCCTATAATCTCTATCCGAGGCATTTTAGACAAACCTTACAGCTAAGTCAGGCGACTTCATTCGCCTGCCAATATCAACAACTAAGTAGGCGAGGTCTTCCGCGAACCTGCTGTTACTAAGCGGCCCTCCATCCACAGGTCTAAGACTTGGTATCGACTCGATAATGTTAAACGCTACTCTCTTGGCATCCTTGTCGTCCGCGCAGACTATGACGTCGCCTTTGACTTCTCTTTCAATGTCTTGAAGGAGTTTGAAAGACACTGTGTGCAACGCTGACGCCACCTTGCTGTGGCCCAGGTATTCTGCTATGTGCTCAGCTATCGAGTAGCGGTAGGGGCGTTCAACGTATACTGGCCTGCCTTTCTCCCACGTTATGGGTACCACCGGCGAAATCACTATCGCGTCGCTTTTCAGCCCCTCCTTAACCTGGTCGAGTATTTTATCTAAGCCCGTAAAGGGTACCGACAAGATGATTACGTGTGACTGCGCCGCCACGTCACCGTTGAATCCTCCATCAATTTTAGCGTCGAATCCCCTGCTCCTAAGAGTCTCTTCCAGCTCTCTCCTTATGCGCTCAGCCTTCTCCTGAGAGCGAGAGCCTATCAGTATTTTGAAGCCAGCTATGGCTAGCCTGAGCGCTAGTCCGCGGCCGAGCTTGCCCGTTCCGCCTATAACCCCTATTTTTACGGTTTTACCAGAACGACTCAAACGTGTACACCTTTTTCACTGCTTTATAGAAGTAGTAGCCCGCTAGTATGTTTATTCCTCCCTGCATTGCGTTAAACACGGATATCAAGGGGATAAGTGAAACCACCACATCAATGGGAATCCCATATAGAACTGGCAATAGCAGATAGTTTGCAACGTTCATCACAATAACGCGCACAGCTAAGCCTGAGGCTAAGGCAAGAAGCAGCGATTTTTTCTTGAAAAGCTTGACGGCTAGCCATATTCCTAGGAGCGTTGAAGCCTCAGCCAGCCCCTTAAAGAAACCGCCTATAGGGTTTGCTGGCTTAAAGGGTGGACGTGGGAGAGATATGATGAAAGCGGCAATGAGAGTTGATATGAGAGAGCTTGGAAGCCCATACATGTATAGTGCTAGAGTAAGCGGTATCCCTGTAGGATCAAAAGTAAGAAACCTCAGCGGTGGAAAAGGAACATCCAGAGGCAGTATCTCCATCGCCGCTGCAAGCGCTGCAAGAAGCGAGGCTCCAGCTATCTCCCTAGCCTTCATCACCCACGATACCAGCGATTTCTAAATAAAAGTTTCCAAGGCGCAGTTATATAGGTTTTAAACTTAGGTTACGAAGTCTTCCATTGGGATCTTCTCAATCTGGCTTTTCACCCTGTTCTTAACTTCTTTGGGAGTTTCTGGCTCTTTCACTACCTTGCCGTTTTCTAGGTATTTCTCTAGAAGAGGCTTCATTTCTCCGCCACATATGGGGCATTTAGGTGGCTCCTCGCTTTCTAGCTTAACTACATCTACGAGGCATTTCTCGCAGCGGTATAGTATTTTGCGACCGGAAAGCTTGCCTCTCTTAGCTATTGGCACCCATTTTCCTCCTACATCCACCGCAGTAATGTCCATCGCGTAGTCTATCAATGGAGCTGCGGCTATAGCGGAGCCGACTCCGAAAGCTTCTGCGCCAGCCCGTTTCAGCTTAGGTATAGTGTACTCGTTTATGCCGCCAGATACTACTATCTTAACGTTAGAAAAGCCTGTGGCCTTTAGTTTCCATTTTACCTCGCGTATTATTTCTGCGAAGTCTCCGCGGCGGCTGCTAGGAGTGTCGAGTCGTACTCCCCACAGCCTCTCGCCCAGCAACTTGGCTGCTCGCAAAGCCTCCTCAGTCTCGTCTAGGAAGGTGTCTACGAGGGCTATTCTCTTAACCTTAGGGTCTACGACTTCGTCGAAAGCCAGCCATGCTTGAGTGTGGTCTCCCTTCACGGCTCTGAATATTATTAGAAGGCTGTGGGGCATTGTTCCAGTTGCTTCTATGCCCAGCAGCTCGGCGCCTTTAACTGCTGAGACTCCGTCCGCGCCTCCTATGTAGGCGTAGTATTCGACGAAGGGGGCTAGTGCTGGGTGCTGTCTCCTCGCTCCGAACGATAGAACTATGCTGTCGCCAGCCGCCTTCTTTACTCTAGCTGCTTTAGTGGCTATGCCTGAAGCGGAGGCCAGGAAGCCGAGAAGCGGAGTCTCGTATTCCACGAAGACTCCATAGGGTCCTTCTACGACCATTACAGGTATTCTGTATCCGTAGTAGTCCCTGGACTTTAGCACGGTGCCTTCGGGTATCGAGTAGAGGTTTACTCCTTCCAAGCCTTCGAAGAGCTTTACGACCTCTCTGAGTCCTGCGTAGACTGCCCACTTGTAGTTGTCGGGAAAAGAGCTGACGGTTACCTCCATGTAGACGCGAGTGTCGTAGAGCCCTTTCTCCTTTAGTATCTTCTTCGTGCGGATGAAGTATACGTCTGTGGTTTCTGCGTTTTTTAGCTCGTCAAATGTTGCGTATAAAAATCTTTTAGCCATCTGATGACACCAAGCATATTAACTTGCGCCTATAAAATAAGTTAACCCTCTGGAGGCTATCCTCCAACCGTTCTAAATATTAGCTCGCTAACTTTTCTGGATAAAGTGCGCGCCCGCCACTTCAGCACTGACTCCAGAACTCCTGACCTATAGGTTTCTATTATCACCTGTAGGGGTATGCCGTCGCTTGTTAGGCATACGTAGGCTTTTTCCACGGCTCCACCTTTAAACAGTTCTGCCCTCCAGCAGCTGCAACGTTCTCCTAGTATTTGTCTATCTTCAACGTAGGTCATCGCTTGACAGAATTTTTCTAGATAAATTCTAAAATCTTGTATGGCGACGTCTGGGGGTGTTCCCGGAAAACACGTCCACTGAGTTTCGGTTTTACATGGGCAATATGGGTTTACCTTTCTTATGCAGTAGCTAACGTTTCCGCCTTTATTCTGCATTAATGTTTCATAGCCCTGAGTAATCAGCCATATTCTCTCGTTGCCGTTTTTTACGGCTATTTCAAATATGCCCGTCAGGTTTCCTCTGGGACTATGGCTGCTAAATATATATGAAGCCATATACTCGCTTCGCGAGCCATAAATATCGGAGAAGCTGGAAAACCCGTTTAAAATTGTAGGCTGTAAGCCGCAGAACGTCGCTAGAACTAGCATAATTAATTCCACCGTTAATGCTAATGTAGAGGCTAAAGCAAAAATCCAGCTACTTAATTCCTCGGAGGTTTTTTGGCTACGGCTCTTAGACACGTAATTTATAACTAGTAGGGGCAGTATATATTTTGTCAAATATTTCCGCGTTTCTTTAAGATAAACAATAAAGACTCTCTAATTCTTATCTCTGATGGTCGAATAAAATTCAGGTTATAGTGCAAAAAGTTAATAAACACCGATAAATTATAATGGGCTGGTTAAGCGAGGGGAAAGGTGTGAGTCTTTTGGACGCCGACTTACGAAGCGAGGGGAAAGGTGTGGGTTTTATCTAGCGCGGTACAGGTATTATTAAACAGGATAAAGGCTCCTGTAGAGTATGAGGATGACGTAGTTTCTAAGGCTCTGATTCTTCTCGCCGAAAAGAAGTTTACGCAAAGGCAAAAAGAAGTTCTTTTAAAGATCTACGAGATAGGTAGCTACAAGTCTATGACGGGGCTGGCGAGGAAGATTTCTAAGGAGCTTGGCATACCTCTATCAACGGCTAAGTGGTATCTGAAGGAGTTCCGCGACATGATGCTTCTTAGAGGCGGAACCGCCGAAGAGAAGGGAGTAAAGTGCTCGCTAACGCCAGCAGGAATTATGATAGCAAAATACCTCAAAAAAGTAATGTAATTTTATTTAATTTTAGGGTTTAGGTTTTTTACTTAAATCTACATCTACGTATTCTAGCCAGTCTCCGTGGCTGTTGAAGTCATCTATGTTAAAGTTCTTTACCCAAATGCCTGTGGCTACGTAGACCTTTGACCAGTAGATCGGGTAGAGGGGCAGGTCTTGCATTATTTTTACTTGCGCCTGTTTGTAAAGCTCTATTCTCTTCTGCAGGTCTGGTTCACGCTGCATCTTCTTTAGTAGGTCTACTAGGCCGTCATACCACATGAAGTTGATGCCTGTGGGCTTGTCCTTAGTAGGGTCGAAGCTGAAGAGGTTTGTGAATATTACCACTGACCCGGGAGGTCTTCCTCCGAGCGGCATGAATGATAACTCTGCTTTTCCTGTGACTACTGTTGCTTCAAGCCACGCTGCGAAGTCCATCTGCCTTATGTTTACTTTTATTCCGACTTTTGCTAGCTGGGCTTGGATAATGGTTGCTATCTTGGGATAGACTCCGCTGCTTGGTGTGTAGAAGTCTATTTCGAAGCCGTTTGGATAGCCTGCTTCGGCTAGGAGCTGTTTGGCTTTGTCTGGGTCGTAAGGGTACTGTG
>JAPDKD010000053.1 GCA_029258735.1 archaeon
CGACAAACAGGGCAAACCGCTAGCCAACATAAGAGTTGAATGCCCATACGGATTCACCTACACAGGAAGCGACGGAAAGTATACGCTATACGCCACTCTGCCCGCCGCTGAGAAGAAAGCAACAGTCACCGTAACCGCCTCTGGAAGAGGATACAAGGAAGCGCAGAAAAGCGGGATAACACTAGAAGCCGGCAAGGAAACCATAGGTGTAGACTTCCAGCTAGAAAAGATAAGAGAAGCCGTGATAAAGGGAAGAGTCGTCGGCAAAGCCTCCGCAGCCGCCAAGAAACAGATCACCATATCGCTTTCCACATCTAAAACCGAAATATCTCTAGGCGAGTCATCAACAATAACGGGAACAACCAACCCGCCGATCACAGGAAAGATAAACATCCTAGTCTCGACCGACGGGTCCTGGGTAAAAATAGCCACAGTCAACGTCGTAAACGGACAATTCACCTTCGAATTCAAGCCAAAGAAGATAGGGCTGCGAAAACTGAAAGTCTTATGGCCCGGCAACGAACAGTACAGCCCAGCCGAGTCAGAGCCAATAATCATCAACGTCGTTAAGCCCGCAGTGGAAAAAGTTACACCCAATATCCAGATATCAGCCTCGACCACATCGGCGAAAGTAGGGGACACCGTTACCATATCGGGAACAATCTCGCCCTTCAAGGCGAAAACTAGCGTCAAAATCGTCGTTACCGCGCCTTCCGGCACAAAAGAGTACACAGTCGAGTCAAGCGACGGCATATTCACATTCAACCTAAAAGTAGACGCAGCGGGAACATGGAAAGTAAAGGCACGCGTACCAGCCAGCGCAGCCTACAACCCCGCAGAATCAAACGAAGTCTCCATCACAGTCTCAGAAGAGAAGAAATGCATCATAGCCACCGTAACCTTCGGCTCAGAAGTCTCGCCTGAGGTGAACTTCCTCAGAGGATTCCGAGACAATCTAATACGCAGAACCTACTTAGGCGAAAGATTCTACCAAGCCTTCGACGCCTTCTACTACAGCTGGAGCACACCCGTAGCCATGTACATAGCAGCCCACCCAGTCCTGAAGATTCCAGTAAAGCTCGCCATTTACCCGCTTATTGGAGCGCTAAAGCTTACGGCGCTCGTCTCTATGCCGCTGTTCCAGTGGAGCCCAGAGCTAGCCTCTCTCTTCGCCGGGTTTGTGGCATCAACTTTGCTCGCTGCCATGTACATAGTTCCTCCGCTAACCCTGGCGGCTTATCTCGCTAAAAGGAAGGGTAGAAAGATTATACTATCAAATAGTGTAATAAGTATGCTTTGGGCATCTGTGGGATTAATACTGGCCTTCATAACGCTTGGAATGCTTGTAAGTGCAGACTATCTCTTAACGGCTGCAACCTCCGCATATGTTCTTTTAACAATGTCGGCATCCGCTGTAACATTGTCAAAAATTATTTTAAAAAAGGCGGGAATATTCTAATTTTTTAAATTTTCTTATTCTAAGTCGATTTTTGAAAACGGATAGTTTTTAATAGCACAAATTCAAATAAGATATATTAACATAGCTATATATTTAAGTGAATATTGTGCGGAGGACAGTTAATGATAAGAGATATAATAAAAAATAATAAGGAGAAGTTGAATATCCTACTAAACATACCGCAGGCTAAAACACTTCGAGAACTAGCCAGACTTAGCGGAGTATCTTTAAGCACGGTGCAGCGATATATGGCCAAGCTTAAAAGATACGGTATGTTAAAATTTGTGCCCAATGATGCATATTTTGGTCTAATAAGGCTGGCAGTATTATTCTCATATAGTAAAAAAGTTAACGTAGGCTATAGTCAGCTTCCAATTGGAACGATGTCGATAAGAAATTTTGTAGGCGTTGGAAGAAAAATTCTGCTCATAACGGCCTATCTTCCCCAGGTATTTGTTGATACATATCTTGCCGAACTCTTCAGCATTATAGACTGTGAAGTACTTGGCATAATTCATGCTAAGGAATATTTGGCGTGGAAGCCGGAAGCCTCGGTCCTAAAGATGTACCGCTCAGATAAGCATTCAGAGCTAGGAAAAAAGGTTTATGAAACGTTAGAGGAAAGCAAAAAGCCGGTCAATTATAGACCCAACGATAGGACTCCTGACTCGATTGATCTCAAAATATTAACTGGCAAATTAGCCTTCGGACCATACGGTAAAATCGGAAATCAGCTTAATAGGCTTGAGAAGTATTTCCGCGAAAGCTGGAACATTTCTAAGCAGACTATTAGCTATCATTACCGCTCCCACGTTTTGAAAGGATGGAAATATAATACCTATCACTTCTATTTGCCTCACGAAAGAGTGCCTTTTAGCCTACTTTATTTAGTCGGCGAAGAGGCTCCCGCATTGGCCAGGGCTCTGATGATCATTCCCCACTCGCTTTCTGCTTACGTGGAGGAGAAATCCGCGGTAGTGCTCGTTCAGTATCCTGATACATTGCAGAGATACCTCTATGAGGTAGCCTCAACAGCTAAAGTAGAGATACCCTACGGGCCTTTCATAATGAATTTATCGCTTAGCAGGTATATACCGCCCTTCTGGCGATTCGTGAAAGGAAAGGCTAAAAAATGGAAATGGAAGTGGCCCGAAAAATATGCGTTACTTAATTCTCGACAACTAAAAACATCCGCAAAGTTCAACGGCTACTGATTATTTTCCTTCTAATTTTCTCGTATTCTTCATCGCTTATTTCGCCTTTAGCGTATCTCTCACTAAGAATATCTAATGCGGTTCTCCTTCTATTACTCAAATTACCAAGCCACTTAACAAAATATAGTATAGCAACCAGTGCAATGATTCCTACAACCACCCAAAACAGGAGCATTAAAAAACCTAAAAATGCCCCATAGCCGGCCCACGGCATACCCCATCCCCAACCACAAGGACACGCATCAGGATCTAACGCCATTTTTACGGTCTCTAAAAACGCTACGTAACCCAAGTTCTATCACCGCTTTAAGTATGTCAACGTCATTATTTAGCTCTCTTTATTTCCAAAGTGACAATTAAGCTGAAAGTAGCCTAGCGTTTATAGCAACAATGACTGTGCTAGCGCTCATAAGTATCGCTCCAACAGCGGGGCTAAGGATTATTCCAGCCCCATATAGAACTCCCGCTGCCAGCGGTATCGCAACCGAGTTATAGGCTGTAGCCCACACAAGGTTTTGCAGCATTTTAGAGTATGTTTTCCGAGCCAGCTTAATAGCCGTTACAACATCTCGCGGATCATTACGCACAAGAATTATGTCAGCGCTTTCAATAGCTACGTCTGTACCCGCTCCTATAGCCACACCTACGTCAGCCTGCACTAGTGCTGGTGCATCATTAATACCGTCTCCAACCATCGCCACAACAAGCCCCTTAGACTGCAGCTCCTTAATCTTTTTAGACTTCTCGTGCGGCAACACTTCGGCGAAGAAACCGTCCAATTTTAGTTCTTCTGCTACCTGCCTAGCAACCCTTACATTATCGCCTGTTAGCATGTAGACTTTAATGCCCATATCCCTAAGTAATTGAACTGCTTCACGCGATTCTGGCCGAACCTTATCTGCTAGTCCAATAGCCCCAATAACCTCTCCATCAACCACCACAAAGACAACCGTAGCACCCTTCTCCCTCAATTTCCCCAACTGTTGATTATCGGCAATTTCCCCATATAGCCCTAGTTCCTTCAAAAAGTATGGACTGGCAACAACTACGTCCTTTCCGTCTATAATTCCCTCGACGCCTTTGCCGGGTATAGCCTTAAACTTTTCCACCTTGAGGAGCTCCAGCCCCTTAGTCTTGGCTTTCTCAATGATGCCCGCTGCTATAGGGTGCTCAGACATCGCTTCCAGGGATGCAGCATACCTAAGCACTTCATCCTCGCTTAAGTCAGCAAAGGAAACGACGCTTACGACTTCAAAGGCGCCTTCTGTGAGCGTTCCCGTCTTATCGAAAACAACAGCATCGAGGTCTTTAATCCTCTCGAACGCTCTCCGGTTACGTATAAGTATACCTTTCCGAGCTGAGAGCGAAGTCGATACAGTTACAACTAATGGCACGGCAAGACCCAAGGCATGCGGACAAGTAATTACCATTACCGTAACCATGCGCTCAAGAGCGAAGGTAGGGTCGCCTGTAAGATAAAGCCAAGAGACAAGAGTCATGGTTCCAAGCACTATAGCTATAATCGTTAGCCAGAAAGCCGCTTTATCGGCCAAGTCCTGAGTTCGCGAACGTGTTTCCTGAGCCTCCCTGACAAGCCTAACTATCTGCATGAGATAGGTTTCTTCACCTGTTTTCTCTATCCTAACCTTTATTGATCCTTCAAGGTTTACAGATCCCCCTATAACGAGGTCGCCGGGCTTCTTATATACCGGTTTAGATTCGCCAGTGAGCATCGACTCGTCTACGCTTGTCTCACCCTCCAATACAATGCCGTCTGAAGGAATCTTTTCACCGGGCTTAACTAGAACAACATCTCCCTTTCTAAGCTGACTTACGGGCAAATCCCTTAAACCTTGAGGCGTAACAACGTGTGCAGTGCTCGGCATGACGCGGATAAGAGCTTCAAGGGCGCGGGACGCGCCCAAAAGCGACCTCATCTCTATCCAGTGCCCTAGAAGCATTATGTCAATCAACGTCGCGAGCTCCCAGTAGAACGTCTTACCCTCAACGCCAAAAGTTACAAGCGAACTGTATAC
>JAPDKD010000068.1 GCA_029258735.1 archaeon
ACCCATCAGCGGAAACACTTCGAGCCTCAGCTTAACCGTGCGCAAAACAGACTTAACCACGTCCCATAGCTTCTCTCCGAATCTCTGTGCCTCTATCTTCTCTCTGGAGAATGACTTAACTATAAGAGTGCCTGGCACGGTGTCGACAAACATGGCGTTTACGTCGGCCCATTTCCTCCATATTCTATGGTAGAACCGCCACGCTCTCGATCTATAGTAGCGAATGCCTAAAACTATTACAGGCACGGGTATGAGCGCAAACATCGTCAGGTATGGGTTCATGGTGAATACGAGCACACCTATAGCCGCTATTTGAAGCGTGCTTATTATAAGAGACTGTATACCCCAGGTCAGGAACCACCTGATTCTAGACGTGTCGTCGCTTATCCTAGATATCAGCCTGCCCGATCCATATCTGTCGTGGAAGGACAGGGGAAGCCTCTCGACATGCTCGTAAAGCTTGCGCCTTAATTCATAGACTATCTTTTCGCCGAGTAGTGACAGCGTGTAACCTCTAACAATGCCGAAAAGAGTGGAGAACACATAGATAACTACGAGCAGAAACGCGAGGTAGGCTAAGAGCCCCACATTTCCGTTCGCTAACGCGTCGTCTATGAGCTGCTTCATCAGCATGGGCGGAATTAAGCTTAAAGATACTGCTAAAAGAGAGGAGATCATCGCTACGAGTCCCAGCTTCCAATGTGGCTTAAGCAGAGCGACAAGCCTAATCATTACATCTGCTTTCCTTTTTTCCTCCTTTTTCTCCTCCTCATGTGCCTGAAGTTCTTCTGGCTTGACGGTTTCAGTGAGAATTTCATCTATTATAATGGCTGCCTTCCTGAAGTCTGCAGATTTTGCACGCGTGAACCTTACTAAGCTCTCTATTCTTCCATTAATTTCTACTTCTAGCTCTCCTCCGCCCACGTGGTCAAGATATCTTACGCTTTTTACCTTACTGAGAGGATATGATTTAACTTCGCCCGTTTCTGGATAGAAGGCTAAAAGTTTTTCTGTAGTTATGTATAGAAAGCCCTTGGCAAACCTTCCTGAAGGGTCAAGATCCGTTTCAAACTTGTAGAGTATGTTCTCCTCCTTCCTCAACTCCTCTTCAAGGATACTATCCGTTTCTCCCTCGTCCTCACTCATTGCTCTCTAACCCTTGCCATCATCAATAGTATATAAAGTTTTCGTCAGAAAATGAAACTATAAGTAAAAATTTTTTTAATAAAAAATTAGCAAATAGAGATTATATCTCTGCTATTTTTACTTGAAAAATCATTATATATTTAAAACAAATTATTAGAAGAAAAAATCTAAACTTAAACTATGGATATAGCTTTCCCAGTCTTAGCAGACTCATTAATGGCAGCTAGAACTCTGGTAACGTTAAACCCCCACTCAACCGAGGGCGCAGGGTCAACGTCCCTCTCAATGCATTCTGCTAAGTGATCTACTGAAAGTTCATAGTATTTCCTTAATTTGCCAATTTCCTTCCCACCGAGTTTCTTCATTTTACCGTTTACCTCGACTTTGATTTGCGCCTCAAAAACCCGTGGAACAGCTATAGACCCCCTTGAACCGTAGATTTGTATAGAAGGCATTTTTAGCCGAGTAAAGGTAGTGAAGTTCGAAATTAGAGTGGCTTCAGCTCCGTCATATTCTAGCACAGCTACCACATTATCATACGCGGTAACTTGTACCGGAACGCTTGGCTTAACGTCGTGGAAGTAGTAGACACCCCTACCATACGTATCCTTCCTAATGCTTTCGGTAACTTTCTCCGGGGGAATCACGTAGCGCACTGGCATAAATATTGAACCCTGAGCAGCGATCTTCTTGGGCAAGCCAAAGAATGTAAACGTACGCGTAACGTCATAAACCATTAAATCGTTAATAACGCCTCCGCCCTTTTCATTGTCGAAAAAGTCGGCTGACCAGGTCGGTCCGCCATGCCCAGTATGCCAGATAGAGAAGCTATGCTTCCCTATTTCAGGCAGCAAGCCTTTCAATTTCCTCATTAGAGGAGAGAGAAGAGGCTCCGAGGGCTCAATAACCGCCTTCACTCCAGACTTCAATGTCTTATCCTTAACCTCCTCAGCCTCCTTCAAGTTCAACCCCATGGGCTTCTGAAGAATATAGTGCTTACCCTCTTCGGCGGCCCTAACTGCCAATCTAGCATGACTACTAAAACTCGTAAGAATAACTACAGCTTCAACCTCCTCATCTTTGAAGAGTTTTTCAGAATCGTCATACCATTTTTCAGCGCCCCATAGCTCAGCGCTTCTAACGGCCCGCTCTATAATTACGTCACATACAGCTACAAGCCGATGAACCCTTGCAATATATGGCAGATAGTAGTTGTTTGCTACATTTCCACAGCCTAAGACTCCAAAAGAAATCTTCCGCATGACGTTTTATCAACAAAAAAGGGTTAATTAAAAATATGCTCAGATAAAAATTAGCAAGATTTAAGGTCTTCCGTTATTTTCTGCCTAAACAGGTCAAGTAGTTTCTGCATGAACTCTTCGCTCAGCTTGCCGTGCGGAGTCGGGGTCTCAAAAATCCTCTTCGGGAACTTGATTTTTTCGAGTGAGAATCCTTCTCTTATCTTGAAGCGGTACTTGTTTAGATGTATCTCCTTGCCGAGCCGCTGCAGATACTCTATCGTGAGCTCGTAACCTAGCGGCTTAAACGCTTCAACTACCAGTTCGGGCTTATATACGCCCCTGGCAAAGAAGCATATAACTAGGCTAGAAAGTATCTGGCGCCACCGCTCCTCAGCCAGTAGCTTATCAACTATCTCCTCGGGTGCTAACTGTTTACCTATGGTTTTCTCGTCCAAACTATAGCCGCCCATGTCTAAGTGGCTATGTCTTGAACCAACCAAGAAGCTAAAGGGAGCCGCCGGGCCTGTGTGATATCCCGGCATCTCGTTGCCCCCGAACACCAACGCGAACTCTTCTCCACCATACACTTTAGAAGCGTATGCAGCGCCCCTAGCCAGAGCCTTATAGAAGTCTGTGGGCTGCTCGACAATGTACTCAACTGCTTGAAGATACGTCTCGTAGTCGCCCCATTCAAGCTTAAGCCCGGCAAGGTCATGCTCCGTGATTAGTCCTCGCTTGTATGCTTCGGTGGCCCACGCTAAGGCAACGCCAGTACTCATCGCGTCTAAGCCTAGCGCGTCTACCTTATCCATTAGCTTTAGCATGCCTTCGGGCTCGGTGGCGCCCAGCATGGAGCCAAGCGAGTAGATCGGTTCGTAGTCATAGCCTATGAACGTGGTCTTATAGAAGTAGGGCTCATCTTCATATGGCTCTCTAAGAGCTGCGAGATGAATACAGGCTACGGGGCAGTGGGAGCACGCGAGCCTTCTTCCAAGGTAGTTTTCCGCCAAATATTCTCCTGAAATTTTGTCTGCAGTTTCCAGCCTTGTGGATTGTAGGTTTCTGGTGGGAAGCGCGCCCATCTTGTTTAGGGGTAGGACGTTCATCGGAGTGCCTAGGTCGTGGTATTTCTTCATCAATGTGCTGTTAACTATCAAGTCGTAGATCTTATTGTATACCTCGCGGTAGCCCCGCTTGTCAGGTATTTTAATTGAGCTTCGTCCCGACACTACGAGTGCCTTCAGTTTCTTGCTGCCGAAAACCGCTCCCAGACCTAGCCTTCCAAAGTGCCTATACGTTTCGGTTATAACGCTGGCATAAGTAACCATTTTTTCTCCTGCGCGCCCTATGCGCATAATTGTTCTAAAGCCCCTGCCGGGCTCGTTTTCTCTAATAATTCTTCCCACAGTGTGGCTGCTGCTCATACCCCAAAGCGCCCGAGCGTCCCTAAAGTAAACCTTCTGGCCATGCACAGCAACCCATACTGGCGTGTCACTAGCACCCCGTATAACGATGGCTCCATAGCCTGCCAGACGAATAGCTATTGCGCTTCTTCCGCCTGCATGACTTTCGCCTAAGTTGCCTGTATGCGGGCTCTTAAACATCGCCACAGTTTTTGAGGCTGTGGGGTAAAGGGCCGTGAACGGGCCCACTGCGAATATTATGGCGTTTTCTGGGCCCAATGGGTCAGCGTTTTTCGGCACTTCTTCTTCGAGAAGCTTTATCGCTACGCCAGCTCCGCCAAGGTACTTCTCAAATATTTCGCGTCTATCCTCAACCCAGAACCTCTTATGCGTTAAATCTATATACAGCACCTTACTTGGAACAGCATCCACCATTTACACCACCTCCTTCTTTACGGGGACCTCCTCTACAGCTAACACGCCATGTGGACAGAAGTCCGCGCAATAGCCGCAGTGCGTGCAAATTATCGGCTTCATGGTCTCCTCATCCCACATAACCGCGCCTATTGGGCAAGCCTCTACGCAGTGTTTACACCCTATACACTTATTCGGGTTGAGAATAACTCCCCCATCCTTCATTGGTCTGAGAGCGCCAGTTGGACAAACGGCGGCGCATGGCGGGTCCTTACATGCTCTACATACAATTACTGTGAAACCTCTTTCAAAG
>JAPDKD010000010.1 GCA_029258735.1 archaeon
CCCCAGCCCCATGTAAAGTAGAATGTAGCCGACAATAGCTATTATAATTCCAATCACTATAAACGTTAAGAGAACGCCTACAACTACTAGTATTGCTCCCCATTTAACGTTCTCCGTCTTGTATATTTCTGCAATTTTGAAATAGGCTATTAGCGTGATAATAGCTACAACCAAGCCTATTAGTCCGGCTAATCCAAGAAGACCGCCGCCAGCAGCCATAGCTCCAAAGATGCCTAACCCAGCCCTTGGCCCAGCGCCAATACTCATTATAGCCGAAAGCATGACAAGCTGGCCTAAAAAGCTTAACACTATCGAAGCAAGCAAGCCCCATTTAACCGCTAGTGTAGTTGTGCAGAAAAAGTTTTCAATTTGAGTTCTGCAAAGCCTGTCCCAGCCGTTATATTGCAGGAACCACGCGTAGAGGTTAATTAGTATTCCAATAATGCTTATTACAGCAGATATCATATAAGCTCCGGTTAGCGCTCTAGGTCCAAATAAGCCTCCGAGGCTTGTTGCGGCGTTTCCAATGCCTATTACTAAGGATGCTACAACGCCGACGAGTAATGCTTTTCTCAATAAACTTAGCCCTTCTACGTGAAGATTATATGCCATTGTTTTTCGAAATATACATTTGATATAGGACTATTTATATATTTCTTGAGGTTTTGTTGAAAATAAAAAGTTCAGAATAAATAAAAATTTAGAAATAAACATGCATTTAGTTAATGATTTTAAACCCAAAAGCCTTCAAAAACATTAACTTAACTAAGTAAATAATGCTAATGCTAAAGTTTATGTTCTTCTCACTATTCTATACTTTAGGCGTTTATGCAGGATTACCTTATGTTTGCTGTAGATGAAGCGATAAAACTGATAGGGCTCGGCATATATATTGAAGACTTAAAAGCATTAGTTGTTGCTGATCTTCACTTGGGATACGAGGAAGCTTTATCTCAGCAGGGAATATATGTGCCGCCAATACAACTGTCCTCAATAAAGCAAGTTTTAAGCGATATGTTGAGCCAAACTAATGCGTCTAGGTTGATACTGCTTGGGGATGTTAAGCACGAGTTTGGCAGTGCTCTTAGACAGGAGTGGAAAGAAGTATTGGAATTGTTTTCGTGGTTAAAGGAACGAGGCCTAAGGATCGACGTTGTACGCGGCAACCACGATAATTTCCTTATACCAATATTAAAAAGGCTAGAAATACCGCTTCACGACCCATTTCTCAAAGAAGGAAAATACTTTTTCGTGCACGGTCACAAGCCTTTACCAGTCGAAGCATACGGAGAAAATATCAAATACATATTTATGGGGCACGAGCATCCCGCTGTAATATTCAGAGATGATCTCGGAATAAAAATTAAGTTTAAATGTTTTCTAGAAGGCAGGATTGACGACAAGACCCTTTTCGCATTGCCTGCCCTTTCGCCGCTGATGGCAGGCACTGAGGTCAACGTCGAGGAGGCTGGGAGACTCTCACCTATCCTTAAATCTCTTGACTTAGATTCCTTCAGGGTTTATGTGGTAGATCTGGAGGCAGGGATATATGACTTCGGCGAACTTAGGCTTTTGAAAACCCTTATATACGAGTAGCTTTCTCCGCGATCATTCTAGCGTAGTCCTTAAAAGGCACGCTTACATGCTTACCGCATTTCTCGCATTTATAGATAATTTTCTCCTTTTCAATCTTCTCTACATGTGAAAGAGGAGAACCACAGTAACATACGAACCCTCGTAGGCGCGCCGGAACGCCATACACGAGACCGTGTGGGGGAACGTCTCTAGTTACCACTGACCCCGCGCCAACCAGCGCGTATTCTCCTATCTCTACACCGCAGACTATTGTAGCATTTGCTCCTATACTTGCTCCTCTGCGTATCTTTGTTGGAACGATCTTCCAGTTCTCGGACGTTGAGCGGGGTAGAAGGTCGTTCGTCAGGGTGGCGGAGGGGCCCAGAAAGGCATCATCCTCGACTGTGACTCCTCTGTAAACAGATACGAAATTCTGGATTTTCACGTTGTCGCCTACCTCCACCTCGGCGTCTACATATACTCCTTTTCCAAGATTGCAGTTTCGCCCTATTTTAGCCCCCTTCCTAACGTGCGCGAAGTGCCATATGCGGGTTCCTTCGCCGATTTGCGCTCCTTCCTCTACAACTGCCGTCGGGTGGATGAACGTCATTTTTTCTTCGCCCTCTTTAACACGAAGCTAAAGCCCCTTATTTCGACGAGCTGCGCGCCTAGTTTTTCCGCTATTTTCTTAGCCAGCGCATGTCTATCGAGTTCAGCTGTTTCCCTGAAGCTTCTCAGTATTTTCACTTTTACTATGCCGTGAACATCCAGAGCCTTGTCTAGCTCATTTATTACCCCCTGCGAAAGCCCGCTTTTGCCTATTCTCACCGTGTAAATGTCTTCTTGAAAGAAGCTTCTTTTTCTCATATCATCTCTCTGATAACATAGACCTTAATCTTTAAGTTTTCTAGGACAGTTCTACCAGCATTTTTTCAGCTTCAATTATACTTCTAATTATTGATTCATAGTCATCACCTGGGTTTTCGAGGATTCCCAGAACTTTTTCGATCTGGTTTTTTAAGTCCTCGGGAATGTGTGAGCGCTTGAGAATCTTCTTTAACTTTTTACGTGCACGTTTCAGATCCGACAGACCATCCCTTAGATACATTGATGACATAAAAGAGGGAAGCGTGACCATAGACCTAGACACGATAGTCATGAACACTAAGCCCCTTCTGAATCGAGGATCTAGCCTTATTCTCCTTACAACTAAGAGTTTGGCGTAAGCTCTTCTAAGGTCCTCGCAGGCTTCCTCAAGTTCGTTCTTAAGTTTCGAAGAACGCATCTCCACATTAAATTGGGAAATGTGGGATAAAAATATCCCTAGTGCTATAATTGATAGATTCATAATTTTAAATAGCCTTTGCGCTTAAAGTTTAGCTATGAAAGTATTTACTGGCGAGGATACCACTTTAATAGTTGAAGGACCTGCGGAGGTAAAAATAGTAGATGGATTTTTCAGTATATTTGGATTAGACGCGTCTCCAGGTTTTGAATGCAAGGTTAACGCATTTAAAGCGGCGCCATTTTACACGGTTGAAGGAGGATCGCTAGTGGTAAGCGGCGGAAAAGTAAGCTGCATCAATGGAAATAGCATTCCAAAATCTTGGGTAGACGCGCTAAACAAGATAAAGGAGAAGTCAGGCTCTGTCATTGTGCTCGGCGAAGTGGACACAGGAAAGAGTGGGTTTATAACTTTCCTGGCAAATTCGCTCCTAAAAGGCGGTAAAAGGGTGGCCTTAATAGACGCAGACACAGGGCAGAGCGATATAGGGCCTCCTACCACGATTGGACTAGGGCTAATGTCGAAACCAGTAGTTATGCTGAGCGAAGTTCCTCTTTATGATGCAGTTTTTATTGGACTAACTTCGCCCTCGGGATTGCTGCACAGGAGCGTGGCGGCTACAAGTTTCCTTTGCAGAAAAGCAAAAAATGAGCTAAATGCAGATTATGTATTGATAAATACTACAGGATGGGTAGGAGACCCGGGTGGAAGAGACCTAAAACTCAGCAAGATCCTTGCCGTTTCACCAGAGTACATCGTATCTATCGGGAACTTAGAGCATATTACAAGATTTGTAGAAAGAATTTACAGAGTTATTAAGGTGGACCCTGCTCACGCTTTACGTCCTAGGAGCAGGGAGGAACGTAGAAGTATAAGGACTAATCAATATGCGAGGTATTTTCAAGGTGCCGAAGTAGAGACTATACAAGTTGAAAAGATAGGAGTAGCATACTCATTCCTATGGACTGGAAAACGGCTACAATCGGCGGAAATCGAACGCCTATGCAAAGAAATAGGATTAGAAATTTTATGGGCCGAAGAGGCTCTAGATGCATTAATTCTTGTTGTTAATACTCCCCTCTCACCTAAAGTTAAAGAAAGTATAGAAGAGAGCTATGCGAAAACGGTGAAAATAATTACTCCGGAAGAATTGAAGAACGTTCTTGTCGCCTTTGGAGGTAGCGGTAAAATGTTTCTCGGACTGGGAATAATCCTGGACTTCGACCCCTCAACTGGCGAGTTAAAAGTTTATACAAATGTAAAAGCAGAGGACGTAGAATTCATGCAGGTAGGCTATATCAAGATAAACCCCGAAACCTTTGAGGAGCAAGGATGGATTGAAAGGTGGAGCTTATGACGCTAATAAAAGTTCACGTTAACGTTTTTGGTCGAGAACAGAGAACCGTGGAAGTAAAGAAGGGCTCTAGGATAATAGATGTGCTGGAGAAGCTATCATTAAATCCCGTAGAAATAGTTGTGGCTAAGAACAGAGAAGTAGTCCCTGAGGTATGTAAAAAAACTTCAAACAGAACCTTTTATTGTATCTTCTTCAACACCCATTTCTAAAGTTGTTGGAATTTTTAAGGAGCATGATACATATGAAGTTTTTATGGTTTTAAATGGTAAAATTAGAAT
>JAPDKD010000080.1 GCA_029258735.1 archaeon
ACGCCCCGTGTCTCCTGGTTGGCCTCCTCCTTGAGCGTAGAAGGCGGTTTGGTCTAGTACTACGTATTCGCCGTCTACTTGTTTAATTACTTTTGCTGTGAAGTTGAAGAGGTACGGGTTTTCATAGTACAGCTTCCTGGTCTCGGGTAGATCCTTGACTTTTTCGGCAAATTTCAGCGCGAATTCCTCCTCTTTTTCTTGTTTCAGAGGTTTCTCTCTACCTTTTGCTAGTTTTGAGTAGAAGTCGGGTGGTACTTCGACCTCTGCGCCTCTCTTCTTAGCTTCTTCCACCACTATATCGGGGGTTACGCCGTGAGACTCGTAGAGCTTGACTAAGTCCTCAAAAGTGATCTTTTTGCCCTTGCTTCTGGCTATGACCTTAGCTACTTGTTTGCGTCCTCTCTTAAGCGTGTCTCGGTAGCGTTTTACCTCGTAGTCTACAATATCTAAAATGTCGCCTAGGACGTCATAGTACTCGGGGAAGTCTTTTCTCCATGTTTCCGCTTGTAGTGCAACTATTTCCGTTAGGGGCAGCGGTTCTCCTATGCGCAGTAGGTGTCTCGCCGCTCTTCTTATTAGCAACCTTACAAGGTAGCCTGCGCCTACGTTTGATGGTACGACTCCGTCTCCAATTATCCAGAGTATTGTTCTGGTATGGTCGGCGATGGCCCATATTGCCTCGTGAGGGGCAAGTAGCTTGTTTAGTTCTTCGAGTGTTATACCTACTTTGCGTGCTATGTCGTCCTTTATTTTTAAGGCTTTTTCCGGCTCTTTGTAGTCTATTTTGCCCATTTTCCGCGCTAATGCGAACGCTATATGATGAGGAAGTCGCTCTACGCCTGCCTTTTCCCTCAGAGTTTTAACGACTTCAGGGAATACAACGTCATATATCGTTGCTCCGCCCTTCATTAGCCAGGCTATTCTTTCTAAGCCGTATCCTGTGTCTACTATGCGGTTGGGCATTTCCACCGGTGTTTCATCTTCGACCTTATAGTGCATGAATACTAGCGTTGCTACCTCTATGCCCCTCACTAAGACCTCGTAGTCTTCTCCCGCGTTTCCGCCGCCGCTCCACCAGTCGAACTTGAAGCTTATCTCATTCTCGGGCACCCCATAAACCTCTGTTAGCAGCCGGAAGGCGTACTCTACGGTCTCGTTCGCCCAGTATATTTTTGCTCCACGCACGTTGAAGGCGTGATGTGCCATCATCTCGAAGCCTGTGAGATGCCGACCACTTCGTCCAACATTGTCTACGTCGGTGAGCCTTATGCTGGGCTGGGATATCGTCAGCGGGTTTGCGGGAGGGTCGACTATGCCCTCGGTTACCCAGGGCTGGAAGTCGTAGATTGAGGCTCCTACTAGGTATACGTCTGTCCGCCATCTAGCGACCACAGGATATCTTTTCACGATTGTGTGCCCGTTTTTCTCGAAAAATTTGAGGAACTGCTGTCTTATTGTCGAGATATCTCCGGCGCTTGAGTTTAGGGGATTGTCTACGAACTCGTAGTCTACGCAGGGCTGGTCGCCGCAGGTCTGCTGCTCCGGGTTTAAGGTCCAGAAAGTTTTTCCGCACACTTTACACTGCTTTTTGTAGAAGCCTTTCTCTATGAAGAAAGATAAGTTTACTAGGTCTTCTTTCATATTTTAGCCTCCCTACTCCAATATAGGCTAAGGAGGCTATATGCAGAATAATATAAAAATTTAAGTGAGGAGGCGGGACCAGCTAGCTGGCGGATTGCTCTATCTTGTCCTTTATTTTTTCGTATATTAGCTGTGCGGTGGCATGCGCTTTTGCTAGTATTCTTTCCGCTGTTTCTGGAGTTATTACGCCCGCTGTTTCCGCTACTGACAGTGCTTCGAAGTAAGCCTTAGCGACCGCCAGCTGTAGGGCTTCGGGTATGGGCAGCGCGGCATTTATAGCTAAGTTGAAAGCTTCTCTATGGGCTTGAGTTACTTGTTCTTCGTATTTTCCTACGTCTATCTCTAGGTCTGGTCCTTCTACCACTTTGCCGTCCATGTATGCTGCTTTTGGCTGTAATGTGACTTCTATTGCCTTTATTCCAAGCTTGTTTAGGAGGTCTGCAAGGTCTTGAGTTATTTCATCGCCTTTCTTAGCCACAACTGTGTCTTTCTGTACCCATATGCTGCCTTCCTTGATTTGGGTTGGAACCCCTACCTTGTTAAAGATGGAAATTATGGGTCCCGGCGGGAGGCCTGTATTGCCTTTGGGTATGAGGATGTCGCTTGTAGCTATGTCTCCAGCCCTTGCCTCGCGTTTTATCTTGTTTTTGGAGAGGTATATTAGAATCTCAAACGGATTTTCGTTCGTAAATATTATTGCGTTTTGCCCGGTCAGGTGTTTTTCCAGCATTTCGAGGCCCTTCTTTTCCTCTTTTAGCCTCTCAAATGCCAGCTTTGTTAATGTGTTTTTTACGACTTTTAATGCTCCTCCTCTGCTTTTCACTATCCTTCTGGTTTCATGTAAAACGTTAGCTGTTATCCCAGTTATTGATACGACTACCATGTACTTGTATTTCCTAGCGTATTCTTCTATTGACTTTATGAGACGTATCTTCGACTCTGGGTAGGGTTTTTCCCTTTTATATTCTACCCGGGCTAGTACTGACATTTTTATGCACCTACTTAACCTTTACACTTACTGATTTACCCATGGTGAGTTTTACATATACTTTATCCAAGTTGTAGGGCTTGTATTTCTGAAGTATTTGGTTTATTATGGCTTGGGCATTTTCGGCCAGCTCTTCTTCACTTTGGTCTTCGGTCCCGATTCGGCATGCGACCTGGGGCTGGTCGCGTACTCGCAGCCTGACAGCAGATCTGTAACGCTTTATTATTTCTTCGATATTTGCTCTTGGAGGTACGGGTGCCGGCATTTTGCCGAGGGGACCGAGGAACCTGCCTAAGTATCTGCCTATGAGCGGCATCAGGTCTGCCTGCGCGAGGAAGAAGTCGTACTCTTTTGCAAGCTTCTTGATTTCCTTCTTATTTCCCGCTAATCTTTCGATGTCGTCCCTGCTGAGTACTAGGTCAGCTCCGGCTTCCTTTGCCTTAAGTGCCATGTCTCCCGTGGCGAATACGGCGATTTTTACTTTCTTTTTAGGAGCGTGAGGTAGGAATACGACCGTATTTAGCCTATTCGCGGGGTTTTTCAAGTCTACGTCACGTAGTTTTATTATCAGCTCTACGCTTTGCTTAAATTTTCGCGGTTTTGCCTTTTTCTTTGCTTCTTTTAACGCTTCCGCTATTTTAGGTAGAGGAAGGCTCATATTCAGCTTTCACCCCACTCAGCCTCATATTGCTTGAATATTTCATCGTAAACTCCTTCATCTATTTCACGGCTAACTTCCTTGGGGCTCTTACCTTCGATTTGGACGCCCATGCTTAGCGCGGTTCCAATCACAGTTTTTGCGGCCTTTTTTAGGCTGCTAGCGTTTATATCATCCTTTTTTATTAGTGCAATTTTTATGGCTTGTTCTAGGCTTATGTTTCCTATCCATTCACGGCCCGTCTGTCCAGAACCTTTCGTTATCTTAGCTTCCTTCACTATTAATGCGGCCGTTGTAGGAGTGCCTACTTTTACTTCAAATTCCTTGGTTTCTATATCAACTATAACGTCCACGGGCACGCGCATTCCAGCGAAGTCCTTGGTTAGCCTGTTGATTTCGTTAACTATCGCCATTAGGTTCATTCCCAACGGCCCCAGCGCGGGTCCTATGGGAGGCCCTGCGGAGGCCTTGCCGCCTTCTACTAGGAACCTGAATGTTTTCTTTTCACCCATTGCCTAACACCAGATTAATATCCATTTTTGGGAAGAATGGTTTTATATAAGGTTACTTTAGTGGGAGGAACATGGACGACCTTGTAGCCTTGAGTCCTGGCTCGCCGTGCCTTACTTGCTTACATGTCAACGAGAATTCTCCGAGGTAGTGGCCAACCATTTCGGGCTTTATCTGGACTGGAACGAACTCTTTGCCGTTGTAAACATGTATAACTAGTCCAACCATTTCTGGAAGTATTATCATGTCCCTTAGGTGGGTTCTGAGCCTGGGCTGTTTTCCTCCGCTCTCCACTATTTTCTTCGCCTTCCTTATTTTCTCTAGGAATCTCTGCTGTTCGAGTGTGAATCCTCGGAGTAGCGAGCGCCTCTGCCTTGAGGGGAGGAGCTTGATAAACTCCTCTAGGGACATGTTTTGCAGTTCCTCTATTGTGTACCCCCTGTAACGGAAGGTAGCCGCCATATTATCGCCCGCAGTAATATTCACTAAGTATTTTTAATTGTTTCTCTAGCATTTCTACCTGCCTTTCTTTCTGCCCGTTCTCCTCGCCGCTATATGGCCTACTTTTCGCCCTGGCGGTGCGTTACGCGGCGCAGGTGTTAATCCCTTCGGGTGTGCACCACCGCCAGCTGGATGCGCATAGGGTGACATTGCTTTG
>JAPDKD010000097.1 GCA_029258735.1 archaeon
AGACTATGATTTGAGTTGCACCTGAAAGCTGATAGTATATAATTGCTGGTAGCATTGAAGCGGCGATTAGCAGCACATCTTTTGTCGGGAATTTGAGGTTAATCATTTTTCTTGATTCGCGGTATGTCCACATTAAGGCTGCGGGGGATGCTAGCATGAATCCTAAGGGGAAAACTAGGGCGGCCAGTACGTCATTGTTCTTAGCAAAGAGTAGTAGGAGGATGGCGGCCAGCAATACGCCACCTATGTTTTTAAAATCATCGACTAGCATTAGTATGAATAGCTTGCTGCGGGTCAATAGTCTCAGTGAGACGTTTTCTTGCATGTCTATTTTGTCGATTGCTTTTATTGCGTTGAAAAATACTTGGTAATACGAGTTAATGAGTATGAAAAATACCATTGCTAGCAGTACAGGATATGCATCCGCGTATCGAGGATTCATAACTGACAGTATAGGTTTGCCCAGCATTATGAGAGTTGCTGATACGAAGATGAGCGGTAAGGAAATTATTCTAATAGTTTCCTCGACATCGTACCGATTTTCTCTTCGCAGGAGCCTTGCATATAGCCCTGAAAGCACGTTCTGGTCTATTTTTATCGGTAATGTGACGGAATAGCATGCTGTAAGATAGGCTATAGGTAGCTCGCTGAATGTTACTGCCGAGATTATTATTCTGTCTAGACTGGCTAGGTACTGGTTCGCCGTGCTTACAAGGGGTATGGGAAACATTTTTAGCCATTTTTTCACTATTTTCTTGTTTACACCTTTCCTCAGCCTTCCGTGGTGTTGGTGCAGTTTCTTGGTGACGAACATGGTGATTATTAGGATGTTTAGCGTTGAAGCTATTAAGACGCCGTAGTACTCCCAATCTAGTAAAACTACGAAAAGGGTGACTAGCAGCAGCCTTAGAATGCTATATAAAAGGTTCGAGTACCCTATGTACTCTGGGTAAACTATCGAGATCGTTGAGAATTCATACTGAAATAATGTGTATAGTCCTATGTAGGCGAGTCCTGCGTAGATTAATGGGAAGGCGTCAATATGAAATACTGTGCTATAAGCGCTGGAAACTATTAAATGTATGAATGCGCATGCGAGCATCCATATTACTGTTAAGATGAGGCCGCTTTCGTAGGAGTCTTTTATGCCTCGTCTGTAGAATCGTATGCTCCAAAACTTCCAGAGGGTAGTTGGAGCCTTGTAAATGTTTGCTAGCGATAAGACGATGCCCCATATTGCATAGTATATTGGGTCTAGTTTCCGTGCTATTATTATGCTGGAAATTGCTAGCAACACTACTCTTACAAGTATCGACGCGTAGTTTATTATCATTGAATATCTGAGCCTTATATCGCTCATTAGATTCACTCTCCAATTGGTCTGCGATAATTATCAGCTTTTCTCTATCCTCTCGGTAAAGGACGTGAGCCTTTAGACGTTATTCTTCTCGTATATTTTCAGATAAAGGTGGATTACCACGTTCCAATTGTATATGTTCATTGCTTTGCTGTAAGCGTTTTCTGCTAATCTCTTTGCCTTGTCATAATTGCTAAGTAACATTGCTATGGCTTCGGCTAGCTGTTTCGGGTTTTCCGGGTCTACGAGCATGCCTGAGTTTTCGTCGATCAGTTCTAAGTTTCCAGCAATTCTGGTTGCTATTATTGGAACCTTTAGAGCCATCGCTTCCAGCAAGGCCGTGCTTAATCCTTCATGCCTTGAGGGCAGAACGAAGATATCTGAGGCTTTTAGAATCTTTAACGCTTCATGTCGTGGCTTATAACCCAAAAAATGTATATGATTATAACCTTCAGCTTCTGTCTCTAGTTGCGATCTTAAGGGTCCATCGCCTATAAAGAGCAGGTGCGCGTCAGTTTTTAGTTGTTTAAACGCTTTTAGAAGGATGTCGGGGCCCTTTTCCTTCGAAAGTCTCCCGATGAAAACGATTTGCTTATCGAAGAGTTTTAGCTCCTCGCTAGGCAGGTCTGCGGGGTCTATAGCATTCGGGATGTATTTTACGTTTACTCCACGTTTTTTATACCACTCTGCAGTTGCTTTTGATACTGCCGTGACAGCGTCGGCCCACTTGAGCGCTTTGTTTTCAAGGTAACTGGAGATTTTGCCAGCAGCGCTTCCATGCAGGTATTTTATCTGCTCCGAGTAGACTCCGTGGAGAGTGAGCACTCTCCTTGCAGGCGTTAACTTCATGGCTATGCAGGAGGGGATGTTGTGGGCGTGGACGACGTCGTACTTCCTCTTGAGGCGTCGGGCGAGCGCGGAGAAAGGCGAGAGGACCATAAAGCTAGGGTTTGCAAGCCCCTTGACTTTGAGGCATGGCAGTTCCTCGCATGAAAGGTAGTCCACCTCGTGCCCTAGCTCTATCAGCTTTTCGCCTAGCTTGGAGACATGCTGCGCCACGCCGCCTATTCCCGTTCTCTTAGGCGTCACTATCAGTACACGCAATCCATACACCCTCTTTTCTCATGATAAGCGTTAAGTACTTGCCAGCTTAAAATAATTCTTTAGATGGAAAGTAACCTACTCCCCACTAAAGGTGGGGAGCTTTCTGCCATCATTCCGTAGTCCGACAGAGGCGGGGTTACACCGCCTTGCTAGAAGGGCTATGTCCCTTCTAGCTATGTTCACAGATGCATTGAAATCAGCATTATAGGTTCTCCCGCAAACCTTGCATTTGAAAGTTGAGGAAAACCTTTCTCCATCTCCACCGCAAACATGGCATTTCCTGGAGGAGTAGGCAGGATTAACAAGGATAACTGGGATTCCGTTTAGCTTAGCTTTGTATTGGACATACCTGATTATTTTTCCTCCAACCCAGTTAGACAACCTTCTAGACCACACTCTGTTGTACCCATTATTCGGGACTTCAAGTCTCTCTAGTGCTATTGCCTTCTGGATTTGAACAGCTATCTGGACTATTTTGGCTGAAGTGTCGTGGGCGATAAAATCGTTAATCCTAGCTATTTTTCTCCATAATTTTTTAATTCGCTTAGAAGTCCTTTGACCTTTTGGAAGCTTGGACTTAAGCTTATCAATTTGCTTCCAATATCGGGTGATTTTATAGAGCAAATGTCTGTGTTTTATAAAGATCGGCTTTGAACCCGCTATTACTGCCGTATTCTTAAGGCCTAAATCGACGCCCAGAACTCCTTTGGGGTTAATTGGCTTGGATTCTTGGATTTCAACTGAGACGTTTAAGTACCATTTCCCGTCTCTCTTGAAAAGCGTTGCTTCGCCTATCTTCTTAGCCTTTCTGATTAGTTCTAATTGTCTATCCCCAGGCTCTAATGGATACGGAATTCCGCATATCTTAGCCCATAACTTGAACTCCTTTCCATGCTCAAACAGCCTATAACTTCTCCCGTAAACTAACGTTACTGGTTTTTCATTAAGCTTTGGGTATTCACCGCCAACTTCAAGCCAAGACACTATATCGTTTGCTATATCCCTTCTGGCAGACTGAACCAGTTGTGAGTGTAATGCTAAACTCTCCTTAACAGTATAGTAGAGCTTCTGTAACTCCCTTTCAATTAGTGTCTTTTTTCTAAGCTCATAGACTTTGTTGTCCCTAGCATAGTTGTAGAATAGGCTTAGGGCCATTTGGTACTTGCTATAAAGTTCCTCAAGCTTAAGTAACTTCTCCCTATTGGTCTTCTCCGAGACCTTCAAATGAATTGTAAGCTTCAAGGGAACCTCCCTAAACTTTAAAAATTTGGAATCACTATTTAAACATGACCGCAATTCCTCCCCGAACTAAAGATTCGGGTTTTCCTTGCGGTGGTCACCTATGAAGATTGTGGATTTTCACACGCATATAGGCCGGGTGAGGTCTTTTTCTCCAAAGGTTATCGGGTGGATATACGCCAACCTCGAATCGCTTTTAGAGTACATGGACGCGGTGGGCGTCGATTGGGCTGTTGTGCTATCTGTACCGCACGCCGAGGACCCCTTCAGCAGGCTTGTTTCTAACGAAAAGTTGCTCCGCATTGTTGAGAGGGCTGGGGGGCGTCTTGTGCCCTTCTGCTCGCTGGATCCCCGGGCGCCCGATGCCTATAGGCACTTGAAATGGCTGCTGAGGAGAGGATGTAGAGGCATAGGCGAGGTGAAGGTCGGCTTGAGGCTTGATGATGAGCGCATGAAGGTGCTATATGATGTCGCCGAGGAGGAGGAAGTGCCGATACTAATGCATATCGAGAACACATCGATGGGGAAGTACTGCTATGGGATAGAGAACTTAGGCAAGATTTTGAAAGAGTACAGGCAGGTTCGGT
>JAPDKD010000043.1 GCA_029258735.1 archaeon
TGTTGAACATTTACGGCTTCCATAGCCTTAAGCGCTATTTCTATGTCATGTTTGCTTTCAAACCTTTTAATGTGGGGGTGTCTCCCCATTAATACCACGTCTAAAACCTTGAAATTAAAGCCTATGTAGGATTCTTGAGGCACCACCCCAACGCGTTTCGCTACTTCACGTCTACTAAGAAGATTTACATCTTCCCCATCTATTAAGACGCAGCCCACCTTCGGCTTTAGGATGCCGCTTAAGCACCTTAGTAATGTTGTTTTTCCGGAGCCATTTGGGCCTAGAATGCCTACGAAGTCTCCTTCATCAACCTTGAAGGTTATGGAATCTAATGCCTTAACAGAGTTGTAATAGCATTCCACGTTTTTTATGACGATTTTGGCCATGGGGCATCACCTTAGAATGTGTAAACCTCCCTCTTCCTGTATAGTAGGTATAGGAAGAAGGGGGCTCCAATAAGCGCTGTTATAACGCCTACTGGGAGTTCTATGGGTGGGCAGGCAATCCTAGCCACTATGTCGCAGAAGGTTAAGAGGGATGCCCCAGCCAAAATAGACGACGGTAGAAGTATTCTATGGTCAGGCCCTAAAAGTATTCTCATCATGTGTGGAACTACTAGGCCGACAAACCCTATGCAACCACTACATGAAACCGCCACAGCCGTTATGAAAGATCCAAGCACCAGGAAAATTTTGACCATTTTAAAGATGTCAACCCCAAGATACTGGGCTTCTTCCTCACTCAACAGTAAGAGATTTAAATTTCTTGCGAGGAGGAGTATGCATATCAGGCAAGATATTATTATTGGAGTTGCGGTTGTAATGTAGGGCCACCTAACATGGGAGAAGCCACCCATAAGCCAGAAAATTAAAACGTGAAGCTCCCAGCCTGAGAAAACCATGAGAATTGAAAGGACTGCTGAAAGAAAGATGCTAACTATAACTCCTGCAAGCAACAGAGATGTTACAGAAATTCTGCCTTCAGCGGAAGCTAAACGGTAAACAACCAATATGGTTACAAGTGCACCGATAAATGCGACAGAAGCTATACTGTTAACACCTAAAAAGGCAATATGTAAACCCAGAATTATTGCTATAGCCGCCCCTAAGGCCGCACCTGAAGACACTCCTATAACGTAGGGATCCGCGAGAGGGTTTTTAAAAACGGCCTGAAAAACGCAGCCTGACGCCGCTAAGGCAGCACCTACAAGTATACTCATAGAAGCCCTTGGAAATCTGAAATTCCAAATCACAAATTCTTTTGTCTTCTCAACCTCCAGCGTAGCATTCCAGTTAAGCCAAAGAAAAGCTTTCTTCAATAGAACGTGAAAGATATCCATGTAAGAAGTATGTAGAGGGCCTATGCGAACAGATATTATCCAGGCTAGAACCATCAAAAAAGATAAAAAAATAATGTAGCATTTCCAGAGTTTCGCTCTGCGCTTAAGCAGCTCTGAAATATTGGCTTCAAAGCTTAAGTTCAATTTAAACTTTGATTTCGAATAGTCCCATTGCGTATAGGAGTTGGATTCGCCCTTCCAGTGTTGGGTATCTTTCGAGGTTTTCCCCATACAGCTCTATTAGCTTCTGATAGACGGGGTTTGACTCTGCTATACTCTTGATTTGTATGCTTATCACTCCGGCTTCAACAAGCTTAGTGTATGCTTCCTCCACATCTCCCTCCTGCGTTAGAATCCTTTTAGCCTCTTGGATGGCTTTAACCTGCTCTTGGGTGTAACCGGCGCCCGGCCTTATTAGCGAAACAACTCTCTCAGTTATTACTGTTGGTGCTCTGCCACCGTAGAGTGACGGGTAGAAGATTTTTGCAAGGGTTTCTATGCCGTCTACTATGCCTGGCCCCGACCTTTCAAGCATACTTGCAGCATCTCCTATAAGAAGGTAAACCCTATCGTTTTGCACGGCCTTCGTCGGCCCGAAGAGCTCCCTAATTTTCTCCTTAACTTCGTCGGGTGAAACTGTTAGACCCATCGATGTGTAAATGATTACGTCAGGATCCGCCTCTATAACTGTTTCAGGACTTACGGTCGCCCAGCCAGTTATTGTGTCTGAAAAGACGTTTATCCCTCCTGCAGCCTCTATTGCAGCGTTTATAAATGTTTTACCTCCAGAGACCCATATAGGCTCAAGCCAGCACATCTGTACAACCCTAACCTTCTCGCTTACTACGCTTACTTTTTGTTTAACAGCATCAATCCTAGCCTTCATAGCATTTATGAGGCTAGTAGCATCTTCTTCCTTTCCTGTAGCCTTACCAATCCTCTCTATTTGGGAGTAGATTCCATCGATGTCTTCAGGTTCGAAGACCAAGACTGTTATTCCAGCATCCTCAAGGGCTTTGAGATTATCTTCTCCCATTAGCTTATGGCCTAGGACTAAGTCTGGATTTAACCCAATAATGATTTCAACATTTGGAGTTGTATAGCCGCCAATTATTGTGATTTTACCCTGTTCAACCAACGTTTTTACTTCGGGTGGGTAGTCACAATATTGGGTTACGCCAACTACTTTATCGCCCAACCCTAAAGCAAAAAGTGTTTCCGTAAGAGAGGGGGAGAGGGAAACAATACGTTGTGGCTCGCTCTGAATAGTTATAGTTCTTCCAGCATCATCAGTTATGGTTACAGGGAAGCTTTGAGCTATTGCAGAAGTTATAGGAGCCAACTGAATTATGCTTAAACATAGGGTTAATAGAAACAGTAAGGCTGGGAGTTTTTGAGGGGGCCTCATTTTACCACCGGATGGATAATCCATCCAAATCTTTATTTACACCCTCAAATATAAAAGTTTTAATGGAGATGAGATAGTGACTTCTGCTTCCCTAAATTCTACACCCTTCCTTTACGATTTTTTAAGAGGTTATATTAGGTTGCCGGAGAAAATTGAGTGTATTGCCAACTTATATCCTTCAATAACTGAAATACTGGTTAGCATAGGTTTTCTAGCAGGCATAGTTGGTGTTTCATCTTGGTGTAAATTTTTTGTTAAAGAGGTTAGGAAGATTCCTTCGGTGGCTTCTGCAACAGCGGTCAACTATGAAAGGCTGAAAAGTTTGAATCCAAACATTGTGTTGACGTTAACAGGTTTTCAGCAGAAGGTTACAGCTGAGCTTTATCAGCAAGGTTTTAATGTTTTTCCAGTAATGCTTCCCAAGAGCCTCTATGGGATAATTGAAAACGTAATGGTTGTAGGCTCGCTTATCGGAAGAAGAGAGGAAGCCGGAAAGCTAGTGGAGGAGTTACTGGAAGAGTTGAAAACCTACAGTGTAAAGGTAAGTTGTGAGGAAAGACCGAAAGTATATGTTGAGTTTTGGCCTGAAAGCTACTCCATAACAGCCGGAAGACTAACCTTCGTTGACGACTTAATTTACTCTGCTGGAGGATTAAACCTCTTCTCCAAAGCTGCAGGATTCTTTAAGCCGGATTTCAATGAGGTTTCTAAAGGAAACCCCGACATCATGATTTTCATTTTTGAAAGGAAGGCGGATGCCGAAATGGGAATTGAACCCCTCATTGCAAGGCGTGGGTGGAGTCATATTAAAGCTGTAAAAGAGGGGAGAATCCTGGTGAGCACGGAGAAGGAGCTACCCCTCACCCATTCAGGCCCCTCCTTCACGTTAACACTTAAGCTTTTGTCTGAAAAATTTAAGGAGTTGAAGTTGATTGACAGGTCTAACTAAGATTAGCCAGACATGGAGTTTTAATGATTTCGAAGCTAGAATCTTCCACCATACATTCCGAGGAACAGCAATAAAGACTTTGGTAATAGGTTTTCCAGGGAAGAGGTTAACTCTAAGTTCGAGGAGAGGTTTTAGGAGGGTAAGGTTTATCTGCAACAACTTTAACCCCCCAGAGCTATGGGATTTCCTCCACAACCCAGAAAATATGGAGGCCTATTATGAAGAGATTCTTTCGCAGCTAAATATTCCACGTGATGATTGTGTTTGCTTATTTACAGGGGTGGACATGGACGATGTGGCACTCGCCGTGGAGAGATTTGAAGACTTCATTGTCTATGCTTATGTAACGGCGGGTGTAGATTCTAATGCCATGAGGGTTGGGGTTGATAGGGCTGGAAGCATTGAAAGAGACGGGAAATTTGAGAGGCTGAAAACGATAAACACTATTCTCATTACAAATGCATCCCTCAGTGAGGGGGCGATGGTTCAATCAATCATAGTTGCAACCGAGGCGAAAACTATTGCGCTTCAAGAT
>JAPDKD010000026.1 GCA_029258735.1 archaeon
GCTTCTAACCGTGAGGGAGCACGCTAGGCTCATGAGCTTCCCCGATAACCACGTCTTCCTAGGGGGGGTGAAGGCGCAGTTCGATCAAGTCGGGGAGGCCGTCCCGCCGCTCCTAGCGAGGAAGATAGCCGAGGTAGTATTCAAAGAGCTGAACAAGCTTTAACGCGAGCCGGCAAACACTTTTAAATCCTCCAATTGAAAAATCATGAGCGAGCTATGAAAAGATCTCCACCTAAGGAAGATCCGGCGAGGCGGGCGCTGGAGTACGGCGACGGAATACTCTGGCTTGCTCCGACTTGGGTTCCGCGGCCGCCGAGCATAGGAGAGCCGGGCGGAAGGCTTAAGCTGGATAGGAGAGACCTCTACGCCCTCGGAATGAAGAGAGGGGGGATATGCGAGAGGTGGATAGCCTCGACGGTTCGTGCGGATAACCCGGGAGCTCCCGAGGACGAGGGCCTCAGCTACGTGGTCTTCGAATCCGGCGGGGAGCTGAAGAGGATCCTGCTGAAGGAGATGATAGAGCTGATAGGGGACGACGTTCTCGGCAAGCGCGCGATGAGGAAGTACGGCGGCCTAAAATCCTTCACCAAATTCTTCGACTACGCGGGCCCGCTGCCATTCCACTTGCATCAAAAGGACGAGCACTTGAGGAAGTATGGGAAGGAGAGCAAGCCCGAGGCGTACTACTTCCCGCCGCAGCTAAACTCCTATGAGGGCCGATTTCCCTACACCTTCTTCGGCCTGCATCCCTCGACGACGAGAGAGGAAATAATCGAGTGCCTAAAGAAGTGGGATGAGGGGGGCGACAGCATCTTAGACTTCTCGAAAGCCTATAGGATAAGGCCGGGAACTAGCTGGCTGGTCCAGGCGGGGATACTGCACGCCCCGGGCTCCCTCCTAACCTACGAGCCCCAGAAGGCTTCGGACGTCTTCGCGATGTTCCAGCCCGTTGTGGAGGGGAGGTTTATACCGTGGGATCTTGCGATGAAGGACGTCCCGGAGGAGCATAAGCACGACCTAGAATACATAGTCGACCTTATAGATTGGGAGCTTAACACGGATCCGGACTTCAAGAAGAACCACTTCATAAAGCACGTCCCGGCGAGGGACCCGGAGGAGATGAAGGAGGAGGGATATTACGAGAAGTGGATAGTTTACGGCGTCGAGGACTTCAGCGCCAAGGAGCTGACAGTCTACCCGAAGAGATCCGCCCTGATAAGGGATGAGGAGGCCTACGGTATGATAGTCGTCCAAGGCAGGGGGAGGGTCGGGAAGTTCGAGGCCGAGTCGCCGACCATGATCCGATTCGGAGAGCTGACGCGCGACGAGTTCTTCGTAACCAAGGACGCCGCAAAAGAGGGAGTCAAGATAGAGAACACGGGAAACGAAAACCTAGTAATCCTGAAAAACTTCGGACCAGGAAACCAAGAAGCACCGAAAACTCTACAATAGCCTAAAACCTTCCATATCATTTTTTTCGAAGATGGAAGCTCAGTAATTTTTCATGGCACATTTGTTAGACAGCATTAATGCTTGTGCCCTTGTACAATTTAGATACTAGTCAGTTTCTCACAAAAGAATAGCACGAGAACTTCCACTAGGATTATGGATTAACAAACTTACTCTAACTAAAAATTTATATACCCCCATGTGATCATAGTTATTGCTGGCTGAGAATATGGTGCGTAAGAAAGGCAGAGATAGAGATAATATTTCCACCATTTTAAATAAGCAAATTTCTCGTAGAACCGCATTATCCACAGCCGGCAAGATCGCAGTAACAGCGGTCATAACAGGAGTCATCGCTGGGGCTGGCGGATATCTGGCTGGTTCAGCAGCTGCCCCTCCCAAGACCATTACCGAAACGATTAGGGAAACAGTAACTGAGACCGTAACGAAGACTGTGACTACTACTCCAGCTAAACCAACAATAAGGTTTGAGGGAGCGACGGTTAACGTAGCCTGCATGGCTGGTGGACCTGAAGGTCCTCATTCGAGCGTGCTTTACTACTTTAAGGATGAATGGGAAAAATTGACGGGCGCTAAGCTAAATGTAATAGAAATACCCTTTGCGGAGTTACATGAAAAAGTAATAACTGATTGTGTGACCGGGGCAGGGGTATATGATGTTGCGAAAATATGTGCAACTTCTTTAGGCGATCTGGTAATTGGCGGCTACGTAGAGTGCCTAGATGATTATATGAAGGATCCTAGGTTCCCGAAATGGGATCCGAATGAAGTACCAGAACCGGTGAAAAGATGTGTAACGTGGGGAGGGAAATGGTATGGTATCCCAAATGATTGCGACGGCATCTACCTCTATTACAGGCGAGATCTGTGGGAAAATCCAGACTATCAAAAGGAATTTAAAGATAAATATGGATACGACTTACCTGATCCACCTAAAACCTGGGATGAGGTAAGAGACTGCGCAGAATTCTTTAATGGATGGGATTGGAACGGCGATGGAGAACCAGAGTATGGTCTTTGCCAATCTTTAAAGGTAAATGCTCAGGCATGGTTCAAGTATTTGGCAGTAGCGGCATGCTACAGCGTCTTACCCGGACCCGTTGTTGATAAGTATCACAACGTCTTTCACTTTGATCCTGAAACGATGGAGCCATTAATCAACACCCCAGGACCAGTTAAGGGGCTAGAAATACTTATAGAGCTATCAAAATATGGTCCTGAAGCCATGCTTGGTTGGGACATCGGCCCTTCATGGGACTTCTTTGTAACCAAGGGAAAGGCTGCTTTAACGTGGGACTGGGGAGATGTGCCACGCATGGCGCAGGATCCAGAACGCTCCGTTATAAAAGGTAAGCTAAAAGCTGCACCACTGCCAGGTAGTTATGAAGTTTGGGATCGTGAACACAATGAATGGAAGAAATTCGACAAACCTATAAGATGTGGAAACATACTTGGCTGCGACTGGTTCTATGTAATATTAAAGCATTCGAAAAACAAAGAAGCAGCGTACCATCTCTGCGCGTGGCTCTCAGCACCTGAACAGCTATTCAAAACGGTAACCGTGATCTGGGGATCTGGAGTAGATCCGGGATGGAGATGCCACTTCCCGCCAGAGCTATCTGATGGCTGGGGTACAGGTAATTTGAAGGAGTGGGTTACGGTTGGAGGATATGATGAAAACGATGCAAAATCTTTCCTAAGAGCGGTATATGAGCAATATTATAAGTCCGATACCTTCTTGGAGTACTTGAAAATACCTGGTGCGACAGAGCTTATGGACTCCCTCGACGTGCATATAAATGAAGCTCTAACAGGAAAGCGGACAGCAAAAGAAGCCTTAGATCTCTGCGCGAAGGATTGGGAAAGGATAATCGAAGAGAGAGGAAAAGAACAAATGAAGGAATGGTATCAAGAATCAATAGGATATGGACTGCCAATCAAAATAAGCCCAGAATAAGCCAGAACCTCCTTTTCTTATTTTATGGTGGGAGGACATGTCAGGAGAGGAACGAATTAAATATATTTTTTTATTACCCTCCGTAATAATGATATTGTCTTTTATAATATTCCCGTTAATCTATTCTCTGTACCTTTCTTTAACCAATTGGCAGATAGGGAGGGTCCCGAGCCTTATAGGTCTTTCAAATTACCTTAAGGTATTTACAGATTATAGGGTCCACAATTCCTTGACCTTCACACTACTGTTTACGATCTTTACCGTTTCCATAGAAACACTTTTTGCTCTTGGTGTCGCAATTCTATCGCAACAAAAATTCTTCGGGAATAGGTTTTTTAGGGTTTTATTCACGGCACCGTTTTTTACGTGTCCGGTGGCACTAAGCTATTTGAGCATAACGATATTCTATGAAGAGGGAGGCCCATTAAATAATTTGTTGAAGCTTTTATTCGATATAAAAGTGCCTTGGATTTCAGATCCTGATTATGCTTTTCTATCATTATGCTTAGTAGATATATGGCAGTGGACTCCTTTTCTCTATATAATCTTTTTAGCGGGTTTAGAATCTTTACCAAAGGAGCCATATGAGGCAGCGACCATCGATGGAGCATCTAGCTTTCAAATATTTAGATATGTAACGATCCCGCTTCTAGCACCAGTCATAATCACCGGTGTGCTCTTAAAGATTATTGAATCATTAAAGGTCTTCGATATAATTTATGCGTTAACAGGAGGGGGCCCTGGCGTTTCCACCGAAAGCTATACAATGTACATCTATAAGACGGGATTTAGA
>JAPDKD010000035.1 GCA_029258735.1 archaeon
CGGGCCTCCTGTTTAAGTATTTCCAAGCACAGAGCTTTCCATAGTTCGCTCCATATTTTTCCGATATCTTCACGCTTCCTTAGCAGATAAATAGGCGGCGAACCCATTCGAGGATTTTTGATTACCGGGTTTATCAAATTAAAGAACATATATACTGAAAACTTGTCACAGATGTAGATGCCCACATAGATATTTTTTATTCTTTTTCCGTTCATGGGGTGTTGATCGTTGCGTATGTAGCATTTTAGCTTTATTTTTAGGCCAAGTTTTTCCAGTCTTTCTCCGATTGCAAAAATTATTTTTTCGTCCTTTTCCAACTTTCTGTTCTATTTTTATAATAAGGGTGGTAATCACCGTTAGAGGATGTACTTCGCGATCCCCATCGAAGAAGACTGAGCCTACAATGCCCAGTTAGAGCCACAATGCCCATCGAAGAAGACTGAGCCTTCCAGCCTTTCAACCAACCCCTAGCGCGCGCTTGACGTACAAGCATACTCCGACAGCAGCGTGTACTTCACGATAAAAAAACACAGGCACGGTTCCCATAACCTCAGTAACAATAGATTCTCAGTCCGCTACGGGAATACTGCCACTCGAGGAAGGACAGGAATCACAGTTCCAAGCCACAGGCCTAACATTAACCGCCGGTGAAATGCACGAATTCACAATAACAGTAACATTCAGCAACGGGCAAACAAAGACGTTACGCCGAAAAGTAATAGTTCAGAGTTAAATTTTTTATTAAAAATTTTTTAATTAAATATGATGTATTATGGAAAAGAATTCGACATTTAGAAATATACGCTATCCCGGTGAAATAGGCAGCTTTTTGCATGATCCGGGAAAAAGGCTTGTCGGTTTTCATATAGTGGTTGATGGTAGGCTTATAAGCCGCGGCGAGTTTTACTCGAAACTCGTTGAGAAGCTGGCCGAGTGGGGAGCCAGCCGGGGGGGGGATTTAAGATTTCTTAAGGTATACCAGCCTTATGGAAGCAGCGACATCGTGGTCATCTTCTTCCTGGACATCACTGGCCTAGACTTAACCCCCGAGTCTATGCACGAGTCTTTGAAAAAGGTTCCTATTTTTAAAAGGGTTGAGCTAATTAAGCCAGTTATTGACGGCCTAATTATAGATACGTGTTCTTTTCCGCAGTTTTTAGCCGAGGAGAGGGCTGTAGTTTTCAGAAGGGCAAACTACGAGGCGTGGATCAGAAAGATGAGGGAAAAGTACGGGGACGCATTCAACGCGATACTCTACCACATAGGCTTTGAAGCCGGACAAAACGCCTACAAACATCTTTCCAGAAAATACGACACTAGCGACCGAAACCTTTTGAAGATAGCGTCGGAGTTCGCTAAAGTATTGGGATATGGAGTCTTCGATGTGGAAAGGTTAAGCAGCCGCGAGGCAATAGTTAAGGTATATGGGAACTTCGAGTGCGAGCTGTTCGGAAACGCCGGGAAGCCGGAAGGCCACCTAGTAAGGGGCATGATAGCAGGGTTCGTCGCAACAATATGGAATGTCGAAATGGACGACGTAGAGGCTAGAGAAACCCAATGTATAGCTAAAGGCGACCCATACTGCGAATTCCATGTAAGGAAAAAAGGAGGCAGTATTTTTCATATTTAATTTGATTTAATTTTTAATGATAATATTTTTCTCTAATGGAAAGCACCTTATATCCAGCAAGATATCAACAAATCGAAATTCTTATTTTAAAATCCAGCAATTGCTGATTTTATGTTTTCCCATTTAGAATAAAAACTGGATTTTTCTAATTATTTGAATTTTTATTCTGAGATCCATCATTTCAAATGACATTATAAAAATTTTAAAATTTAAGATAACTTTTAAACTCTCAACATTTACCCCATGCCTAAATATTTAAATTATACAGGTAAAATCATAGAGAGCTACAGACCTGATGGCCTATCCCGTGTCGCGATTTTAGAAAGTAATGAATTTTACTTTTATAGGCTTGACCCGCCCTCGCTAGATGAACATGAGAGAACTCAGACTGAAAATGTGTTAAAAACGCTTGCATACAATCTAACACCTAAAATGATTGTCGAAGCTGAATCATTGAAGAATTATCTTGAAAGCATGGGTTTAAATGAAATACAGATCTACGATGTAATGTCTAAAGTTCAAGGCTACAGCTGGCTAGATCCGCTGATAAAAGATAACAAGCTTGAAGACATTCACTGCTTTAAGCCAGACGTGCCTTTAAGAGTTGTTCACAGCGATTATGGTCTTCTAGTAACTACCATTATACCAAATCGACAAGAAGTTGACGAGATGGTTAGGCTCCTAGCTTATAGGGGAGTTTCCTCTATTTCCCTCTTCAAGCCAATCAGGGATTTTAGTTATTTTTGTCTACTGAAGACAGGGACAGCACTTACATGTAGGAGCGAGGTATCAGAGGCCTCAAACTTCACTCTCTGCGGCTCGCTTCAGGTTCAAATAAATAATTTGGCGGAGAAAGCCAGAGATCCCGGGTTCGAATCTCGGCCGGGGCACAATGTTAGATTTTTAGTGTGGTGTATGTGCCTGGTTTGTTTTTTATCATGGCTAGTATGTTTCCTGGTATTGTTCCGGAGCCTATTACTACTCTTATTTTTGCGGTTAGTGCTTTTGCTGCGCATTGGATTTTGTATGCCATGCCTCCTGTTACGTCGACTCCGCTTGCGTTTCCAGCTATTTTGAGTGCCTCGTTGATTGGTAGTTCTTTTATTAGCTTGGCGTTGGGGCTGTGTCGGGGGTCTTTGTCCATTATGCCTTCTACGTCTACTGCGTATACTAGCGTGTTTGCGTTTAGCTCGACTGCGAGCTGAGCGGCTAGGAGGTCTCCTGAGAGTATGGTGAATCCTAGTTTGTCGTCTAGCACGGCGTCGCCGTAGACTACGGGGACTAGGCCTAGTTTTAGGGCTTTGGCTAGCGGCTTGATCCAGTACTCGCGTAGCTCCTTGTTCACTGTGTACGTGAAGGCGGAGGTTTGGAATGGTACCGCGGGTAGGCCTCGTTGGGCTAGTTCTTCTACTACTTTTAGGTTTAGGACTGTCATCCAGTATCTTGTCTGGCTGAACCCTTCCAGCTTTCTCTTGCTGCCGTCGTGTCCTTCTTTTATTGCGTATTTTGCGGCTACTGGGTGTCCGAAGCTTCCGCCTCCATGTACTACGAGGAGGCGCGCGTCTTCGTATGCTGTGGCTAGTTCCTCGGCGATTTGCCGGATTACGTGTTTTCTTAGGGTGAAGGGTTTTGTTTTGTCTGTTATTAGTGAGCCGCCTAGCTTTACTACGGCGAGGAGGCGCTTGTTCATCTAATATTCCCGGACTGCTATGAAGCGGGCGAGGGCTTCAAGCATTTTTCTATGTTCGTTTTCGGGTAGCGCTCCTAGACTTTGTAGGGCTTTCGATACCCACTTATCTCTGAGGTTCTGTGCGCGCTCTTTTGCTCGCGTCTTCGCCTTGATGAGATTAATTATTTCTCTCGCCTCTTCGAACGTGACTTCGTCTTTTCTGAGAGTTGCGAGGAGTTTTTCTTTGTCTTTTCCTTCTAGTTCTTCGAGTGCTAGGGCTATTACGATGTTTCCTAGCTTGTGCTCGACTATGTCTTGCCCTACTCGCTTGCCTGTTTTCTCTTCCTCTCCGAATAGGTCTATTATGTCGTCGCCTATCTGGAAGGCTATGCCTAGGGCGTGCCCGTATTTCTTTAGGGCTTCGATTTGCTCTTTATTTGCTCGTGCTGAGAGAGCGCCGAATACGCATGCGGTTTCTATGAGGACGGCGGTTTTCTTGCTTATCATGTCCATGTAGTCGTCGAAGGTTACGATTTTGTACCTGTTCTTTACTACATAGGGCTCGTCTGCTCTGCCGGCTTGCTCGAAGAGTATGTCTAGCCTTTCGCCTTCCGTTAGCACCTTGATGGTTTCCACAAGAATCCTGGTGAAGGTGGGCGGGTCCACTGTGTCGAGCAGTGCTTCGGAAATTGATTCCCTGTAGTGTACTGCGACTAGTATTGCTGTGCTTATGCCGTATTTTTTCCAGACGGTAGGCTGCCCCCTGCGAAGCTCGCTGTGGTCTATTATGTCGTCCAGCACTAGGTAGTATTG
>JAPDKD010000092.1 GCA_029258735.1 archaeon
CCACGCAACCCATTTTCCAACAACTTTGCACAGGCTGTAGAACTGATGTATTTCATTGATAAATCAAAAAGGCTTGCTGAGGAACTTGCAGAATCCATAAAAGATGAAAGACCTGCCACACCAAGCAGAAGGAGTGGAAATGCCACTGTATGCACGGAGGCGCCGCGCGGCACCCTGATTTACAGCATGAAGATAAAGAACAATACCGTTGTGGATGCAGACATAATAACTCCAACAGCCATGTTTCTCGCCCTCATGGAGGAAGATATAAGAATTGCAGCGGAACACATGTGGAAAAATGGAGAGAAGAATGTGGAAGAAATCTCCAGAAAACTTCAGATGCTGGTGAGAGCCTATGATCCGTGCATATCATGCAGTGTGCACATCTGCCATGTGCGTGAATAAGAAAGTGCTCGTAGCATCCATGGGAAATCCGTTAATAGATTATGATAGCATCGCATACGGGGTTGTCGAATCTCTCCCGGATTTACCATTCATGAGGAAAGTTCACCTTTTTGCTGACCCTCTTTCATTGGTAGCAGTCTACAGAGATGAAGACGGTATTATTCTGGTTGATGTATGCGATTCAGATAAGATTCATGTAATGGATGCAGAAGAGATTTACAGAGTGGAATCGAAAGGAATATCATCCCATGTTATAGGCATAAGGTCAGCCATGGAGATACTGAACCTGATAAATCACAGAATATCTCACATCCAGAAGGTTTTTGTTTTCCTGCCCTCCGGTAAACATAATTCGGAAAAAATGAAATCCTTCTCGTCTATGCTGATGGATATAATAAGAGATTTTTCTGCTCGCTGCGAAAACAGGTGAAAACATTGTTTTCATACCTTGACAATGAAAAATTATAAGGAGAAAAAGATATATATTAGGAAGATAATTATATATACGTGGATGGGGGGAGTAGACTGATTTTCGTCTCTCCTCACCACCTCCACAGAGCTTCCCCCCATCCCGCCCCTCCTCACCTTATGAATGCACAACTTTGAGAGCATCGGCTATTTATTTTTCTAATTTTCTATTTATGTCAATTTAAAATTTTTTCTCTATGTAATTTATAACCGCCTCAAATATATCCTTCCCATCACCATACGGATTATCCGTTAATTTTCTCGTCCAGTCGGGATGCTGAAATCTGTAGAATACTCTCTCTGGATGAGGCATCATCCCAAATACGTTTCCTATGTGATTGCAGATTCCGGCTATATTATCAACAGAGCCGTTTGGATTCCATGGATATCCAGCGAGTTCCCCATCTGGATTGACGTATCTGAAAACGATCTGGTCATTGTCTTCCATCCTTCTCAGAATATCCCTGTCTTCCGGGGAAAAAACAAGTTTGCCTTCAGCATGTGCACTGGGTATTAGTCTTATTTCTCCCTTTCTGATTTTTCTTGTAAAAATACATTTGCCTCTATTATCATGCCTGAGATATGTTGGTCTGCATTCAAATCTATTTGAATCATTTGTCATGAGACATGCCCTTGGATGCTCACTGATTATCTCATCTGTTCCAGGGAGTAGACCCGTCTCAATCAGAACCTGAAAACCGTTGCATATGCCAAGTATTGGATACTCCTGTTTTACATACTCTTTTAATTCCCCAAGAAGTCTACTTTTCATTCTGGCAGCAAAGATGGCACCTGCTCTGACATAATCTCCGGCAGAAAAGCCACCCGGTATCATTATACACTGGAAATCAAAGAGTGACCTTCTCTCATTCTTATCACAATCTATGTTGAGGAGTTGCTTCAGATGGACAAACTCTGGTCTCGTTCCCAGTCTTCGAAAGGCATCAAAAGATTCCTGTTCACAGTTCGTACCCTCTATTCTCAGTATAGCCACCCTTATGTCCTCTCTTCTCATCGATTTTCAGGTAATACACAAAATATATAAATAATGATTCCTTTAAAACGAGTCGCCAGGAGGGGTCAAAATATGGGATGCATAATAGATGATGACCTTATAACCAATGTCAAACTGGATTACATTCAGGATTTTGAAATGATGTTTGGAAGGATGAAAATAGAGAGGCCTCGAGAGGCTGCAACTTATTACATGATTCTTGTTATGGACAATCCAAAGGAATTTTCTGATTTCCTGAGAATAGCAGAAAAACTCGTAAACATAACAAGGAGGCCGCTTGAGGCAGGGCGCGCATCTCTTTTCAAAAACGGGCTGATAGCAAAGGTTCTGTTTTCCAGTGGAAACAATGATGAGGATTTTGGTAGAGAAAGATATCTCCCTGTGAATCCAAGGATCATATGGGAAGAAACAAAGGAAGATTTAAAGCCCGTGATAAGCGAGGAGACCTACAGGAATATAGAAAAGCATGTCGCTGAGATATCATCCATGTACAATCAGAACTTCAAGACGTACGGCATAAAACTGAAGAGAAGCGGGAATGTTACTCTCCAGTACAGCAAGAAATGGATATTTTACATGATGCTCAACAATTCTCTGGAAAAAGGTGAGGACCTGAAGATATACATGGGTGCTGAGAATCTGTCTGAGAAGGAAACAGAAGAATTTTTGAGGAAATTCTTGGAGTCGAGCAAGAGAGTCAAGATTATAGTTGAAAAGGAGGAAAACCTGCAGCCGGTTATAAGGTTGAAAGAAGAATACAGCGATAAACTTGATGTGAGATATTTTCCGGATGAAGTGACGGGTTTTATGAGAAACTTCGTGTTTGGAAAGGAACTGGCTTTCACGGGTATGAAAATATTATCAGAGGATGAGGATATCTCATATGTTGGCACCGCGTATGTTGATATTGAAGATATTGATGAGATAAGCAAGAAGTTTGAAAATCTATGGAATCTCGGCAGACCTCTCTAAACTTTTCTGCAGGGAGAAAGATAGAGCCATCATGGCTGATGAAATTGCAGAATCGGTTGCTATAGTTATACCGGGGCAGAGGTCTATAACAAGGTCAGCAAACCTGTATACACCGGTTGGTATCCCCTCTCTTGAACCGATAAGAAAGTTTGTCCTTTTTCCTTCTATAACCATCTCTGCCAGCTCCCTAGATACTTTGCTGATGGGTCTGCCCTCCGGCTCAAAAACAACGATATTCTCGTCTTTTCTCTCCCTAATGAGTTCATAGAGATTCTGCACGTACACCTTCACCCTCCTGGGTTTATGAGAGTAAACTTTTTTCTGGATCTGGAATCTGGTCTCTATTCCCTGATAAACCCCATCTATAAATTCTTTCAATTCCTTTGCTTCGCATAATCCTACAGGTGCCACAACGAATTCCTTCACCTCAAAGGTCTGCGCCTCCCTGCCCACTCTCACGCCCATTTCTCGCGGAGCGGGGGATTTTCCAAGGTATGGTATCTGGACAATACTCACCTTCTGGAAGAAGTTTCTGATCTCTACCTTCTCTTTGCTCCTCTTTTTTGGAAAAATCTGCGCATCCACCACCCCTAAGTAAGCGTATTTATCTATAATTTCCACAAATACCACTTTATGCGGAAAATCCAGATTTACACTCTGTCCGGTTCTGTTTTTTATGATATCTCCAACCGCAATGTTGACATCGATACTTGAAAAACTGTGTCTGCCTCTCCTCGTTGTTCTGACTGCAAAGGGGCCGTCTATATCCTCGATGATACTATCCAGATTTCTTAATATGGCATCAATATCTGCAACGGTAGCAACCCTGACAGGCAGTATCTTCTCAGCTTCGGGTATATTGTTCTCAATGATCTTTCCAGCATCTTCTCTATCAGAGATAACAAGGACGATGCCAGAATAATTCAACGGTTTTGGAAGTGTTTTCGAATCTGGAATGAGATCCTCTATGAGGGTTGCAACAATGTTTTCATACCCTCTCCGTGTTTTCACTATAACCTTTATTTTATTGAAATCGAACATCAGAACCACCATCAGGCATAAGGAATAAAAAGATGCTCCCGCCGGGATTTGAACCCGGGTCTACGGCTTTCCCCGTTAGCCCTTTCAGGGGCCTGCTCGAGAGGCCGTCATGATTGGCCGGGCTACACCACGGGAGCATCAACCACCCGATGCCACTCTTATGATGGTTATCTCATCACTGTCGCTTATTTCATGATCTATGGGCACAGGC
>JAPDKD010000004.1 GCA_029258735.1 archaeon
ACAGGCGCTCTCTTTTCACTATAAGAACTGTACCCTGATGTAGCAAGCCTAGTCCCAGATTCATGAAAAGGCTCATCACTATGATAAAAATAAGCGAGAAATAGATAAAATCATAGAGCAATACTTGAAGAAAAGATACAAAAATTTCGAAAAAACTTTACCGAAGAAAGAGTTGGATAGGGTCTTATCTATAACTAGGATTCGAAGCATAGTTGAAATTATCTTTAGATATAATATGGAAGATGCTATCGTTCATGTAGGAGGAAAGATACTGGAATTGCCGCTTTGGCGTTTAGCTATGCTTCCTACTCCTATGGAAATATTTCATCTTAAAGAAGTAGTAAATGAATTAAAAGCAAGAAACGAACTACCACAGAATGCCGAGCCTTTGCCTCATGCATCTATATTGCCGCTTTCGCGGATACTTTCGATTTTTTACTTGTCTGCTACGAAGTTGCAAAAACCAATTACTCATCCGTTTGAAGGTTGCCGTTTGATTATTAAAACGTTGTTAGAAATATATATAGAATTCCTAGGTAATATTGTAAAAAGTATAGAAGATAATGGAGTAACCCATTTTGAAAGTTTGAAGCCTAGAGGATTTTGGACCCCTAGTCAGTTACTCTTTGAAGCTTTAATAATGAAGTACGCTATTCTCCTAGCTGCGAGTTCAGGTGTGGACTTAAGATTGATCCACAGGGGAGCGGAGATTGCTTATTCGCTTGAGAATATTGTACAACAAATTAACTCTCATGGTGGTAATTGATGAGTATATCAACCTGCCTATATATTTTAAGAAGAAGCCGTGTTAAAAGAGAGATTTTGTTACTATTAGCTTCGAGCAGCGGTAAACTATTAACTTTATCGGAAATTGCTAGATTAACAAATAACTATCCTTTAACCGTTTATGGAGCTCTTTATGGATTAAAGGGGCACTTTAAGAAAGAACTCTCTCTCATCAATTTAGGCCTCGTTAAAGTCGTGGAAAAAGATTCCAAGAAATATTATAAAATATCAATTAAGGGAAAAATAATATTATCATACATTATGCACAATCTCGAAAAGAATTTCAGTATAAAAGTAAATCTTTCTATACTTTAAACCTGTTAAGCTAGTTAACTATAGTAATGACGAGTTTTTGAAATCTTTTTGTATCATCTTTGATAGGAAGCTACCACGTATAATCCGAGTTCTTTGGCTCGTTTCTGAGCTGAAGGGTGAATGAGGTATCCAAACAATATGCCTATGACTTCTCTTTCACTTAAATCTGCTATAGGCCTGTATACCTCTTCGTAAAACTTGTTGACATCTCTACCGTATATTCTCGACTTAGCCTCACCAACGACTACAACTTCTTTTCCCTCTTTTCAACCCCTCACCATAAAGATTGACCTCGATTTCCCTACCATCTACAATTACAAACCTCCTCTCAAGCTCCTCAAGCTCTACTCCTAGGTGCCTATAAAGCCAGCCTGGAAGCACAACTCTAGCAATATCCTCCAGCCCAAAACCCACAGTCTCCGACAACTTACCGACCACCTGCCTAAGACCATCTACAGCCTCAGCCAGTTTTTCAACGGTTGCTGCCAGCTGGTTTAGCCTTTGCTCCGTGCGTTGCTGCGCCTCAGCCAGCTGCTCCACGCGCTCAGCCAGCTGGTTTAGCCTTTGCTCCGTGCGTTGCTGCGCCTCAGTTAGCTTATTGAGTCTTTCTTCGGTTCCGGCTTGGGCTTCTGCGAGTCGGTTTATGGCTGCAGCTAGCTTGTCAAATTCCTCTCTTGTTACGCGTATTTCTCTTACCTTGTCCTCTACCACTTTGACTATGAACTCGTAGAGTTCGGCTGTTATCTTGTTCTGCGTCATTATTTTTCTCCTAGAAATTCTATAATTTCCGTATATAAATAAAGTTAAAGCAATGCAGTAAGGAGGTTTACTAGTATCATTAGATGTTACTGCCTAACGTCTTGTGCCCTTTGCGCACTTAGTAGCCTGTAAATCGTTTTAGCGTGCGCAGTTATCGCAGTCCAAGCAAGCGCCGCAATAGGTATTAGCGGCTCAAAATATACCAGTGTGCTTGCTAGGGATACTAGTAACGTTCGAACATCTCTGCTGTCAGCTAGGAGGCTCGGCCACTTCACATCCAAGCCTCCTGTTATGTCTTTTAGAAGGTGCCAGGAGTAAGAAGTCATGAGGGCGCCAGCTATGGCCGCCAGCCCGGCAGACCAAGCCGCTAGGGCGAGTTGGGAGTAGTCGAGGGCTCGCCGCGCCGTAAGGGCAGCAGTGATCGCGATGTCCACGTATCTGTCGAGTACCGAGTCGTAGAAGGCGCCCTGAGGTGTAGACATGTTTTTCAGCCTCGCGAGCTCGCCGTCGCATCCGTCGAGCATGCTTCCCAGCTGGGCGATCAACGCGCCGAGCCAGTAAAGCCCCGATAAGTACGCTGGGAATGCCAGCATGGAGAAAAGGAATATTAGCGCGGTTAGCTGATTCGGCGTGAGGCTCGTTTTGACGATTAGGCGTGTCGTTACTAGGCTTGACACTCTCCTATTCAGGTGCCGGGAAACAGGGCCATCGCTGGGTTTCCCTAACTTCAGATACGCCATACCGCTCAAGAAGTATTTTGTCCCACCGAGAAATAACCATTTAGCTAATAGAAGTTATCAATCTTTGAACCCTATTATACGTTAAGCTTAGGTTTTCATCGCTACTCATATAGAATGCCTTGCATAGCAATGCGTGCAGGCTATATGTCGTTATTATGCATTATAGTGGGGATAAAGATCGTATACATGAAAAGATTCGTATTTAAATCCAATAGTCTTGAAGGACAGAGCCACGCCGCCACAGCCACGCTAACGAGGAACGGAGAACTGCTGGCCGCGTGGTACACGGGAGCCTATGAGGGAGCGCCCGGGCAGGCGATATACATCAGCAGGTTTGACGGAGAGTCTTGGTCCAAGCCACAGCGGGTAGTCGCCGTAAAAGGGCTAGCTGCAGGCAACCCCGTGCTACACCTCCATGACGACGGTAGCATCTGGTTGTTCTACGTCCTCCGCCTAGGAGATAGCTGGGCAACATGCAAAATACTGTACAAGGTTTCTGAGGACGACGGCTACAGCTGGGGCAACCCGATAACGTTCGTGGAGGAGCTGGGCTACATGACCAGAAACCCGCCAATACAGGTAAAGGAGAGGCTAATCCTACCCATATATGACGAGAGGGACTGGAGCTCGCTGATGCTCATCTCCGAAGACGGTGGAGAAACCTGGAGGTTCTCAAGCAGGATAGCATCACCCTATGGAGCCATCCAGCCAGCCCTAGTGTTGTTGAAGGATAGGCTTGTAGCATACATGAGGCCGAGACGTGGCTGCCGCGTCCTAGCCGCGTTCTCCCTCGACTACGGCGATACCTGGTCGGAGCCAATCCAAACGGAGCTCAGAAACCCTAACAGCGCCTTAGATGTCACGGCTTTAGGGCGAGGCCTGCTATTAGCCGCATACAACGACAGCTGCACCAAGCGCACGCCCCTATCCCTAGCCTTATCAGGTGACGCAGGTATAACTTGGAGAAAAGTCAAAGATTTGGAAACTGGGGAAGGAGAATACTCCTACCCGACGATAGTCAAATCGAGAGGCAAAGTCTACAACCTTTTCTACACCTACAAGAGAGAAACAATTGCACATGTAATCTTCGACGAAGAATGGCTCCTTAAGCCTTCAACCCCAACTTAAGAAAATAGAAACGAGACTATTTCCTTACGACGACTTCATACCATATTGTCCGATATTCTCGCGAGACTCTGATAACCGCGTAATCTCCGTCCATCACTAAGGGAATCTGAGCCTTTCTGGCGCCAGTGTTATCTAGAGCCCAAACTTCTACCTCGCCTTTTACGCGTAGTCTAATTGTTGCGTTTATTCCCTCCACTAGGGTGGGCGCGTGGCCCCATGAGCCGCT
>JAPDKD010000022.1 GCA_029258735.1 archaeon
CTTCTGGTGCGCGCCCCCGTAGCTATCGTCGTCCAGTTGGTGGGCGTGTCTGTGGGCGGGCTGGGCATCGCCTCGGCGTAGACGCCTTCATCCATCAAGGCTTTAATGTTGGGGAGAAGGCCTTCCTCTGCGAATCTTTTAATGAAATAAGACATGGCGCCGTCGAGCCCTATTACAATGACTTCTTTAATTCTTCTGGCCATAAGGGTGCATCCACTGATAACTTCGCTTTCCGGGAATTTAAGTATGCAATCAAATTTTCCTACTGCTTCTTAGCACTTTAATGGAATCCATTAAATCTTTATAGGAAATTGGCACATTATTACTGGTTGAAATGGAAGCTAAATCTGGCTTATCGTCTAAAATAAGCTCGGTCAAGGTTTACCTGAATGGCGCCGTTATAACGAGAACTTTTAGGGCGAGCCTCCCTGCCGGGAGCCATAGGCTTGTGCTCGATAACCTGGAAAGCGACATAGACGAGGCGAGCATAAGGATTTCCTTGAAACCTTCTGGGACTGTGAGAAGCGTAGCATACGACGTATATGAGAGACCCGTCTCCGAGATTCTGGGAGAGGATGAGGCAAAACTCTTAGAGGAGCTGAGGTCTCTGAGAAAAAGAAGAGACAACCTGACCTTAAAAATAGCTGGCATCGAAAAGTATATTGCCACTATGGATAGAAGCCTTCCCCTAGCGCTTCTTGCCTACCTGGCCAGCTCCTTCTCCGCCAGGAACGGTGACGTCGACGTATCTGGCTCTATTCAGAAGTTGATGAAGGGGCGGGAGGGAGCCGCTGAGAAGCTCGTGAATCTTCGCTTACAGCTTGAAGAGCTAGAAGCGCGTATAAAAGAGCTTGAGGGCAGGCTCAAAAGGCTCAAAGAGAACACCGTAAAGGTGGGAAGGCTTACAATCCATACGGGAGAGCTCGCCGAAGGCGAATACGCCTTTACAGTCTCTTATGCGGTTCGCTCAGTTCGGTGGCGCCCCTTCTATGATATCATGATAGAAGGCGGCAAGGCCAAGATTCTCGCATATGCGGAAATAGTTCAAAAAACTAACCAGGCCTGGAGTGGAGTTGATCTTCACGTATATTCGAAGAAAATCACGCCAGTTTCAAAACCTGAACCCTCCCCATGGTACGTTTCCCTCTACAAGCCTAGGCCAGCGGCGATGGCTATGAGGGCTAAAGCAGCGGCTCCAGCAGTGGAGTACGCGGAAGAGGAGGTGGAAGAGGAGGAGAAGCTAGCCTTTGAAAAGCTGGAAGAAGTTGAGGTAGGCGGGTATGTTTCCTACAGGGCTAGGGAGCCAGTTACCCTGGAGCCGGACGTGCCTTTCCAGGTGCTTTTAAGCGAATCAGAATTGAGCGGAGATAGGAAGGTAATTTGGGATGCGTTCACCAATTCGCCGCCTGTAGAGGTATTCTCCTTCAAGAATACGGGAAGCACGATTTCCCCTGGCGAGGCTCGAATATACGTCGACGGCGTCTTCGTTGGCAGAACCAGGCTCAGACTCATTGCGCCGGGACAGGATGTAGAGCTTGCATTGACCGAGGCTAACAGGCTAGAGACCGAGAGAAAACTCATAGTTCACGAGGAGTCTAAGGGTTTGATAGGAGGAAAAGCGTACTTTAAGAGGGGTTATAAGCTAAAGCTAGTGAACCACTACCCCGACAAGATTAAAGCTGTGGTTTACGACAGAATCCCCGTTGCCGGAGACCCCGAAATCAAGGTAGAACTTAACAAGGCTGAACCCGAGCCCGCCGAAGTTACGACTGGAATCCTTAAATGGCAACTGGAGCTAGAAGAAGACGCCTCCGCGGAGCTAAGCTACGCTTACACTATAAGCTATCCCCGAGAAGCCGAACTCACACTTTAATTATTTTTTAGTAGTTCTATTTTCTTTACAAATGTTATAAAAAATATGTAGATTATTTTTTCTAGGATTTAAGGCGGAGGCGGTGGGGGAGGTGGGAGAGGTGGCTTACGTTTCCGCTTCATATATATTACGACGGCTAATACAATCGCTATTGCAGCTACAATAGGGAGCAACCAGTAAAACTGGTCTTTATGCTCAGAAACTATTGTGACTGTATAGGCGTAGGTGACTGAGTTCCCGACGAAGTCCTTTACTTCGATTATCAACGTGTGATTGCCTTCGGCAAGTTGCAGAGAAGCTAGGTAGCCGCCGTCATGCTTTGTCAGCTCCACAGGGTTTCCGTCAACCGTTAGCCGTACTTCTGCAACTCCAGAGCCCCCGTCATTGACTTTGAACGTGAAGTTTAGGCTGACAGGCGCAGATGTTACGGTAATCTCGCCCGTCGGCGATGGGTCGGAAACTGATGGCGCAGTACTGTCCAAGTATACTATCGCTGTCTTCTCTTCCTCTTTGTTTCCGGACTCGTCTACGGCAAAGTACTTTATCTCGTGCCTTCCTTCCTCGAGCCCTTTTAGTACGAAAATGCCGCTGTATGATTTCCATTCGCCGCTATCAATGCTATACATTACATCCTTTATTCCGCCCTCTCCTCCGCTCAAAATAACTATTTTTAGGGGAGTGGACTCCGAGACGTAGATTACCTCGCCCATATACATTGGCTCGCCTACTACGAGCTGCGTCGTGGGCGCTGTTTCTGAGCCTCCCCCAGCGAGCGATTGAGCAGTTACGAGGAGATCGGCGTCATCTATTCTCTTAATATCTGGGTTTTCGTAAACCACGTAGAGCTTTTCGGACGACAAGTCGTAGAGGTATACTGTGTGGCTATTATATCCGGCTATTAGCAGCCCCCGAGCCACAGTTACCTCTAAACCTTTAACCTCCAGCCTAACGTTTTCAACATATCTAGGTCCCATTAAAGGAAAAGGATACATGGCAAGCTTCTTAAATGTGTTATTCTTTATCACGTATATTTCTGAGGGTACCACATTACCGCTAGTTATGTATATTGTTCCGTCAGGAGCCACGTCGAAGCAACCAGACCAAAACCCGACCTTGTCTCTAGGGATTACGAGGTATAGCTCGGCGCTGCCGTTAACAAGCCTATAAATTTTCCCGTCCTTCCACCCACCGTAAGCTTCGCTGAAATATACGGCTTCCTTCCCATTCTGGGGGTTCAACACAACCCTCACGGATCTTACATAGGTCTCATGCTTGTAGATTTCAATTACCGAACCCGAGGAAAATAGGTATAGTGAATTCTCGTCCGCGTATGTGAAATACAGTTTTTCTCCAGATTCCCCAGCTACGTCGAATGAGGATATACGGCCCGTTATGGCTTTAAACACCTTTTCCAGCGTTCCACTTGATGCGTTGTATCGGTAAATTATACCCTCCCAGATAGATGTGAAGTAAAGATTAGAGGGGCCTGAAAGGGAAGCCGGAATAGGCTCGTTCTGAGGCTCAGCAACAGCGGCACGATTTAATGCGAGGAAGAAGACTAGTAGTGCAACGATCCATAATCGTCGCCAAGATGCCATCTAGCCCTCCTCCCCCCAAAAAAATGACGACAAAAATATTTAATATTTCTATACCATGAATATATTTAAACATAAACCCAACCAATGTTAACCATAATTTATTTTTATTCAAAAAAATATTTTTCACATATGTAGGCTTTAGTAATATTCCTTTATTTGTGGCTATACTTTTTGATTAGCTCTTCAGTTACTGTGTTTTCCTCTATTATCTTGGCCATTACGTCCACGCTTTTCCGCTTTATCCTCTTCTTCGACGCTAGGTCTACAGCGTAGAGGCCGAACTTCATCTTGAAGCCTTCAGCCCACTCGTAGTTGTCCGTCAAGGCCCAGTGCAGGTGTCCCCGCACGTCGACCCTCTTCTCCTCGACCAGCTCCTCCAGCACCTTTAGGTGCTCCACGATGTAGCGGGGCCTTAGTCTGTCCTTCGCGTCGGCTATGCCGTTCTCCGTGACCAGG
>JAPDKD010000134.1 GCA_029258735.1 archaeon
GTAGCTGAGGAAACTACACGCCCCTCCTCGTTCACCAGAAGAGCCTTAACCCCGGTCGTACCAACGTCAACGCCGAGGTAATACGGCAAAAATTTTTCACCACATAACTTCCCCTACGCGACCTTAAATCGTATGCGGATAATGTATATAGCAGCTTCCACGTAAAAATAAAGGAATAAGATGAGGCAAGTGTTAATTTCAGGCTCCATCCTAGACGCCGACTTCTCCTGCGTCGTCAAGCAAATAGGGGAAGCGGCAAGCAGCGGGCTTGACATACTACACTTCGACATAGCCGACACGTCCTTCACCCCGACAGTGAGCTTCGGCCCGAAAATAGCCGCCTCAATCGCCAAGAAAGTTAACATACCCTGTGAAGCCCACCTAATGGTAGCAAACCCCGAAAAAATAGTCTCGCAGCTAGCCGAGTCAAGTATAGAAACCATATATTTTCACTACGAGGCAACCACTACGCCCTTTAGAGTGATCTCGCAGATAAGAAAACAAGGGGCGAAGCCCGGAGTAGCTATAAACCCCTCGACAAGCATTAGAGCCCTTGAACACATCCTGCCGGAGGTCGACGCAGTACTGGTGCTACTAGTTGAGCCGGGGATAGGCGGACAAAAAATGATGAAAAGTCTGCTCAGCAAAATAACGCAGCTAAAACAGATAAGAGAACTAGAAGGCTACAGCTACTTCATAGCAGCAGACGGCGGAATAAAACCCTACAACATAGGCGAAGTAGCAAAGGCCGGAGTAGACATAGCAATAGTAGGCTCAGCGATATTCGCGCAGCCGAATCCCGGAGAAGCGGTGAAGCGACTAAGAAGCGAGATTGAGAAAACGTTATCAAGCAAGCAGTAGCTTCATAAGTCTGTTAACTGCTAGTCATGACATGAGCAAATACCTGCTTTACTCCATGACCTATGAAGAAGCCGAAGAATATCTCTCAAAACACGACATGGTAATACTGCCGATAGGCTCGCACGAGCAGCACGGCCCAGCGAATCCCCTAGGAACAGACTTCCTAATAGCAGACGCTCTCGCCAAGGAGGCGGCGAAAAGAACAGGAGTAGCCGCTCTACCACCCATACCCTTCGGCGTAAGCTTCCACCACATGCACTTCCCCGGAACAATAACAATAGCCGAACGCGTACTGGAAGAATACGTGCTAGAAGTCCTGAAATCCCTAGCAAAATGGGGCGTAAAAAAGGTACTAATAATAAACGGCCACGGAGGAAACCTATACCCTCTAATGATAGCATCCAGAAGAGCCAGAGAAGAACTAGGCATAAAAGCCTACATCTACCAATGGTGGACATCAAGCCGAGAAAAACTAGCCGAGCTATTCGAGCCGGAAGAAAGGGGACACGCCGCAGCCGCAGAAACATCCCTAAACATGTACCTAAACGAGCAATGGGTCAGAAAAGACAGGCTAAAGGACGAAAGACCAAAGAAACATGAGCTAGAAAACAAAATAATAACATTCACCTACACCAAAGAAAAATCAAGAAGCGGAGTATTCGGCAAACAGCTAAACGCAACACCCGAAAAAGGAAAAACACTATTCGACACACTAATAGAAGACCTAGTAAAAATAATAGAAAAAATATAACACAATATTTGCAACATGGAATAAGGAATTCCTTTATTTCTAAAGTGCTTGCTTTTGAAGGTTTAAGCTAAGATTCGCGTTTACCAAACTCTGGTATTGACTCGACAAGAGCTTGTGTGTAAGAGTGCTTGGGGTCCGTTAGCACGTGATTTCGATGGCTAATCCCCTGTACATTATCATTATGTAGTCGCTCACATAGTAGGCTGTAGCTAAGTCGTGAGCAATATAGATAAAAGATACCCTCCTCTTTTTTTAGTCTTTGAATATGTTCATCATATTCATTCGCATTGATGCGTCTATCATCGAAACTGGTTCATCTGCTATTATAAGATTAGGATTAGAAAGCAAGGCTCTGGCAAGAGATATTCTCTGAAACTGCCCCTGAAAACTCATATGGGTATTTTCATTTAACGAAATCCCATAAAAGCCCTACATATCTTATGGTCTTGTCTATCGCTTCTATCGGGTTTGCGTTAGAAATATTTTTAGGGTTTTCGCTGTTTGCTTGGGGCTGGCTGGGGGTTTGCTTGGTGCTTGCATTGCGCTTAGATATGCCCAGCCAGCCCTATAAGCTTTAAGCAATTAGCTAAAAATATCAAAAAGACTTGCACTTTTATTGAGTTGCAAGTCGAAAAATTTTAAAATAAGAAAAGAAAAATTATTCTTATAATGTAGAAGAGAAAGGTAATATATTTTTATGTCTATCCTTCAAGAAAATAGATCATACATGAAGGAATTGGGGGGCTACTTAAGAGAGCAAGGGAAATCATATATATGAATGTGAAGCGTTTTGGGGATTATCGAATAGTTGTCCCGCATTATAAGGCCTACCCCATGCCCTACTGCTGGGATACGGCTTTTCATGTACTGGCTTTAGTTCACATAGACTCCCAGCTTGCAAAAGAAAACATAGAGGGTCTTCTCTCTTTTATGAGAGAAGATGGAATGATACCAAATGCTCCAATTGAGAGAGAAAATCAGGATCTAAGAAGTCAACCGCCTATAATTCTCTACGCAGCTAAGTATTATCTTGAAAACACCAATGATGCTGAAAGCTTGAAGAAATGGTACCCTCTACTTAAGAAGCACTATGAATGGTGGAGGAAAAATAGGAGTCCAGCTGGATCCATCAGGGGATTAATAAGCCCCTTTTCTGGAGCAAGGGGATATAGCCCTAGAGCTGCTTATTGGGCTGTATGCTCAACTGGGATGGATAATCACCCTGTTTACGATTTTACGGGCGGTAGGGTTACAAAGGTAGGAGAATACTACTACCTTGAAGTAGAAGACCTGCTTCTCACCGGCTCGCTATCCGCCGGTGCGAAGGCTCTCTGCGAGATAGCTGATGTATTAGGTTATGGAAAAGATAAGGAATACTTTCAGAAAGAATTTGACGAGCTATCCTTGCTCATAAATGAATATATGTGGTTTGAAGACGAAGGATTCTGCTATCCAATAACATGGAAAGGCGAACGCATGGAAATAAAAACCATACAAGCATTTACGATGCTTTATGCCAGCGTCTTAGACCACTCTCGAGCATCAAAACTTATATCTCATCTAACATCACCAAAGGAATTCTGGGGAGAATACGGAATTCCAACAATAGCCTTTGACGATAAGCTTTACATGACAAAACAGCCACAATGGATGTATTCGAGGGATCCCTATTATTGGAGAGGACCTATCTGGCCTCCTACAACAGTTCTAATTGCTTTAGGATTGCTTAACTATGGCTACAGGGATTTAGTAGAAAAAATAGCTGACAAGTGGTTAAAATTAATTGGAAAAAGCGGAGTGTTTGCGGAATACTATTATGAAAATGGTAATCCTGGCTCTACAAGACGCTTTAACTTTGGATGGACCGCAGCTGCCACTATTCTATTAGCGCTAAAATCGGGTTTTGCCGCAGAGGAGGAGATTAAGTCAAAGAAGTAAAATTCGTTACTTTGCCAGCTAGGAAAACCACCCGAAATAAAAGGTTACCAGCGAGCACTATTATTGAAACATTGTAAAATTAAACGAAATTTTATATTTTGGTTTACACAGTAAAGCAAAATCACGACGACTTAAAAACTAGACGATAAGAACGCTGCAAATAATTGATCTGCCTTGTCTCTTAACTCTTTATACTGAGCTCTCCGTGTGAGTTTAAGAATCTTACCTGCCTCAGCCGCTAAGTTACTACTTGAAACAGTCACGGGAAGTGCCAA
>JAPDKD010000062.1 GCA_029258735.1 archaeon
TTCAGTATACCCAAAGCTCCTCAAGCCTCACCCGACATTTCCGTGCGAATACCCTCGTACCTCGTCCCGTTCTACTTCGTCTTCTCAGCCCTTCTTAACAATCTCCGATACTTCCCTTAAGAGTTCGTCTGCTCCAGCCCCTCTTCCATGCACATTCTCAACCCACCGGTTAACCTTGGCGAAAACCCTTGTTAGTAAATCCCAAGGCTCATCTCTGATGTTAACTAGACCAAAATTACTGTTTTCTCCATCAAACCGCCCCTCAGCTGGCTGATCGCTGTACTGGAACCAGTGATAGCCCACGACGTATGGGAGCTCTACGATCTTAAGCACGAACCTTGCTGCCAAGTAGGCCCTCTCCCTCTGCGTATGAACCGGCTGACCCGCACCCTTAGTGTTAGGCAAGCCGGAGTCCATAGCCTTAAACGAGAACTCCGTTACCATCAGCGGCCTCCCCGAGAGCTCAAAAGCGCGCTCCAGAGCCTCCACCGGAGGATCATTAGTATAGAAGTTGAGGGTAACCACGTCTACGTACCTTCCAGCTATCACTAGGACGTCATCCGGAGGTAAGCCCGCGAACCTGACTCCAAGGATTAAGTGGTTTGGATCAACCGACCTCACGGCGGACACCGAGACATTGAAGTAGCGCTCCGCGAACATCCTAAGAAAAACCCTCCTAGCCTCACTTACCAGCGGGTGCTCGGGCAGCCCGCCCCGATATGAAAGGAGCCCATCCACACTAGAAACCCCCACGCCCAGCACAGAGGATACCTTCTCCAAGCTACCACCAGCAGCCTCTAGGAGCGCGTCGACCGCGGCCCTCTTACCCGGACTGCCCGCTGGCAACTCCATGAAATGATCTAGGAGGTGTTTAGGCGACCTCCAGTCAGGCCCCCACTTCAACTCGTTATCCAGAAAATAGCCCAGCAGCAACGGATCCCTAACCCTAGACGCACACTCCTTCCGGACCAGCTTCACCACATGCTCCTCGAACTTCTCGTCGAATATGTCGGGAACCTTACCAGTAACCCAATCAAAGCCATAACTAGCCATAACATTCAGATTACGCGTATAGGGCGTGTTCCTGTACAACTCCCGGTATGACCACGAGCCCACAGTATTGAAGCCCCAAACCAGCAGCCTATACACGGTAGTGTTCAGCCACGCCTCAAAGCCGCCATACTTCGCCAGCACGTTCCTCTCATAAGGAGAATAGCCAAGCCTAGGCGAATAGTCTCCACGAGGATCTACATGATTCACACCCTTAGAAATAAAAACACAGCCCAGCGGGTCCACAAGCCACCAAACCCCGTCAGCCTCCACAACGTAGAAAAAGCCCCTCGCCTCGAAGCCGCACATACGCTTGTACCCACCGAAAATATCATACACACCAAAACCCAAATCAGGAACCCCAGCCACAGAAACCCCACCCCGCCCAACACAAAGAAACCACACAACAACACCCAACACAACAGCCAACACCACAATAAATAAAATTACAGGCAGAACCATACCCAAACGCATATCAGATATCAAGAGAAAATTAAAAACTAAAAAACCTTATGCACATGCCTCCAGCACACACCCGAAAAATCATGCCCCATAACGACAAACCGACACACAGCAACCAAAATATACGAGTAAATTTCTCATTTTTCGCGTTCCTTATTTAACCTCTCGCTCCCAAGACCTAAGCCACACGATTAAAAATCAATAAAATACAAAGACAGCGTACGAATAGCGGCAGATTCGCACGCAGCCCGACTCACATAGCTAAACTCACACAGGACACACTAATAGGCGAAGAGTTAGCAGCATATCGTTCAGGAGATTCCAGCCTCAACGACAAAATCAGCAAATGGCTAAGACGGAACAGAGTTAAGAAAAGAATAATAAATTTAGGGTAATCACGGAGGAAAAAAGGGGCGCAGAAAATGAAGGACGTTGAGTGGCTTAAGAACTACATGAAGGAAAAAGGGATCGACGCAAAGATCATAGAAGTCAAAAAAGCCTCAACCGTCAAAGAAGCAGCAGAAGAATTAGGCTGCAGCAAAAGACAAATAATCAAATCCATAGTCCTAGTGGCAGAAGACGAGCCCATAATCGCAATCGTCGACGGCACATCATCCGTCGACCTAAAGAAAGTCGAAAAACTAGTCGGAAAAAACGTGAGAATCGCAGGAAGAGAAGAAGTCCCACACCTAACAGGTTTCCCGGCAGGCGGCGTCCCACCCATAGGGCACAACTGCAAAGTAATCCTCGACGAAAGAGTCCTAAAAAACGAAAAAGTCTACGGAGGCGGCGGAGACGAAAAACACCTACTCCTAATACCACCCACCGAAATCACGAAAGACGGAGCAACCACAGCAAAAATAAGAAAATAAATACAACAACGCCTCGACCACCGACACTTTCCTGAACTTCAAAAAGAGAAACTTGAAATCCATCCTAGGTGCCAATAATAGAAAGCGTTCTTGTCTCTAAGCTACATGGCACGTCACCTCTACTAGCCAGAAGCTATTCCAAAAGACAAGAGAAGAAGCATGGAAAGAGATACTGAAGATTTATAAAGAGAAGAGATTCATCAAATAAACCCTACTCACCGTTGTCTATAGAGACCTTTTAAAGCTCTCAAGCCAAAAGTTATCTAAGACATGAAGAAAACCATAACCCTAGAGGTCCCCGACTAGTTAAACGAAAAACTAGTAAAGGAAACCGTAAAAAGGCTAATAGAGGCAGAAGAGACTAGGAAGAGGCTTATAGAAGACATTATAGCCCAGCTAGACCTAGACGAAAGAGACCTAAAAGACTTCGAAAAATTCCGCGAAGAACTATGGAAAAAAGAGAAAGAAAAATACCTTTAATAACTACCAGACAACCACGCTAGAATTACAAAACATTGAAGATAAGGCTAATAGCTATAAGCTATATTCATTTATATGCTCTCCCCCTTGTTTCTACAACTAAAATTGTTACTATCTTGTCTGGCCAGTTCACCTTATATATGACCCTTAACTTTCCAATTCTAACTCTGTAGACATGCCTCTATCCCTTCAGCATTACAACATCATAATGCCTGTAGGGGATTGGGTTCTTCTTTAATGTCTTGAAGAGTTCTATAAGCTTCTCCCTATACACTCTATACTTCTCCAAGTTTTTCAGGGCGCTTTTCTTTATTTCAAGCCTAAAGTCCTCCATATCTCCTCCTCGTCGAGAGCTTCCTCCCTCAAAGCCCGCTCTATAAGCTCCTTCTCCCAGTCCTCAGGCTCCTCTACGCCGACAATATGCTCTATAACGTACTCAAGCATAACCCTAACAGCGCGAACCTCCCTGGCCAGAGACTCCATCACAAGAACAATCCCCAAAGCTTACTTAAAAACTTACACTAGGCAATCCAAGTTCTCCACCAATATAAAAACACCTAGACCAAAAACAAATCCACAAAAGAGGTTCCAGAGAGATAAAAAAAGAGACTAGGCTTAAACAAGCACTAACCCACCCCCAACCACGCCCACACCCAAAGCCACAGCCCAGCTCCCAATCCCCAGCACAAAAACCACAACCAAAGAAACACCCAACAAGCCACCAATCAACCCGGCTACACCAAGCCCGAAAACGAGCGCAAAAGAAGCTCCCAGTCGACTAGCCGATAGACCAGCACCAATGTGAAACACGTAGAGCCCAGTTTAGCGAAGAACCTGTTAACCCTCTCATTGCTGGCCCTAAACCAGCCCAGCCCAACCTCCCGACTACTAAGAGGCCACAAAGGCCTAAACCTCATATAAGTAAAAACGTCGCCCAAAATATG
>JAPDKD010000057.1 GCA_029258735.1 archaeon
TCCGAGGTCTTCTGCATTTATTGTTATAACGGTATCTGTTGTGACCCAGTAGTCTGGATTGCCATTTCCTGTCACGTTTGGTTCTCCAACTGTTTTGATAATTCTTGGAGACGAATCATCAACATATACGGTAAGGTTGTGGTACGCTGTGTTGCCAAGGTCATCTACTGCTGTTATGTTGATCCAGTGCTTGCACTCTTCTGGAATGGTGAAGTTGATTGATGCTGTTCCACTATCAACATGTTTGGAGTAAGAGTTTATCAGTTGTCCAGTTATTGCATTGTAAACATCAACGTAAAGGTCAACTGAGCCAACAATACATGGTTCTGTTCCAGTATCTGTTGCGTTTACCCAGATCTTGGTATCGCTGGTGATACACCACTCATCGGGCATCTCTCCAGAGCAGTTTGGATGACCTATTGTTGCATCTATAATCGGTGGTGTATCGTCCACGTAGAAGGTCTCGTTGTCCCATGCTGTGTTACCAAGGCAATCCTTAGCTACAATCTGGAGAGTGTGGTTGCACTCCTCAGAGAATTTGAGAGTGTATGGCAGTTCTGTTGTTATATCTGTCCAAGAACTCCATTCTCCATCATAGCATATACGGTATGAAACGTTCTCGAGTTCAAGACCACAGCATCCGAGGTCTTCTGCATTTATTGTTATAACGGTATCTGTTGTGACCCAGTAGTCTGGATTGCCATTTCCTGTCACGTTTGGTTCTCCAACTGTTTTGATGATCTGTGGAGGTGTATCATCCACGTAGAAGGTCTCGTTATCGATTCTTGTGTTTCCAAGTCTATCTTTGGCTACCACCTTAATGTAGTGTTTGCATTCCTCATTAAATTTAACCGTAAAATTAGCCCAGTTATTCTCAATTGATACTGTTGTACCACTATCCCAGCCGCTGGTGGAGTTCCAGATATAGTACGTAACACTTGCAAGTCCTACACCCGGATGGAAGGATGTGTTCTGCCAGTAGCAACCTATGTCTGTCACGTTAAATGTAATAACAGTATCTGTGGTCACACACCATACATCTGGCTGCTTTGTACAGTTTGGTTCGCCAACCTTCTTGTTGATTACAGGTGGTTCACAGTCTACTTTGATGTATAATTTGGTATAATTATAGTTCTCAAATTTATCATATGCCCATATCTCAACATCGTGTCTGCAGTTCTCACTGAAGGATATAGAGGCATTTATCTTACCGATTGCAGGATTTGTATCATTTTCATCATTATCATAAATTACGCCACTTATGCTACCTTCAAACTGATTGTCCAGATCTCTGTCTATATGGGCAATCCACTCTATTCTGCCGATGCCGGAAGAACCGCCATCAGTGACCGCTGTACAGCCTTTATCTGTCGCATTTATATAGAGCTTGCCGGAGCAGTTAATCCATGTGTAATTGTTTCCGTAGTTTTCGTGGATATCGGATGGTACTATAGTGCATAATATGGATGGCTCTTCTGCATCCACCCAGAAGTCAACGTAATCATCATTATCATTAATGTGGTTACCATTTCCAGCATAATCTTCACATGCATAGTGCAACTGGTGTTTACAGGTCTGCCACAGGTCAATTTTTACGGAAATTCTACCTATCGTATCGTCTGTATCATTAGCCGAATTATCCAGTACCTCAACCACATCCCCCTCTTCCCAAGACCCATCATTGCGCTGTACAGATATTCTATACCAGAGAACTCTTGTACCAGAGAGATCGTCTGTTGAATTTATCCAGACCGGTGTATATGGACCTATTCCAACCAGTGTGAAACTCTCGTTCTTTGGTTCTCCAAACTCCACGGTTTGCTCTGGTGGTTTATTATCAAGATATATGGTCACGTTCTGTACGTCTTCCTTGTGGCTGCCGTTATCAACGGAATAGAACTCCAGATAATGCAAACCATCTCCAGATAGTGTAAAATTACCTGTATAAAGTTTAAAGTTACCAGTATCATCTACTCCGCTACCCGGAGTTGGGTCCCACGAGCCACTATACCATACACGATAGTATGTTGCATTTACTACCCAGCAGCATGGACATGTTGTTGCTGCAGCAAGATTGATTTTTGTTGAGCCGCCGATGAGGGGATAGCCATTCTCGGTGGAAACCGGACCATCAAAGGAAATGTTGGTTACTATCCGCTCCCATGGTCTGTAATACACATAGGCAGTTACCCTATCACCAGTACCCTCCATATTGTTGTACGGTGGTGGTGCTGAATCTGTATCATGGTCATCGTATGGTCCAGAACTTGAACCCCACCAGTTGTATTTTGCATCCACCGGCTCCGCCAGGGGACAGGATGGAACCTTTATACCATATTCCTCATTTTCAAAGATGTCATTACAATGTATGGTGTTGTTTTTGAAGATTTTTATACCAATCTCATTATGGTGTATACTATTCCACATGATGATGTTGTCTCGCGCGGTATTCAGCAGTATCCCAATATCCGCATCATACACCTCATTGGATATTATGCTATTGTTGTCGGCTCCTCCTGATAAGAATATACCCTTTTCGCAATCATAAATCACATTGTTTCTGATGATACTCGATGTTACATCACCAACTAATGCGATAGCACAACCTTTGGGGCAGTATGCAGGCGGCGTCCATCCAAAAATACCCTCGATATCATATATGGTACAGTTGGATATTGTGATATTGGATATTGGTAATCCAAAGAGTCTGTGAACTAACACACCTATACTGCTGTCATGGATGATAAAGTTATCTAAAATAACATCGCTGCTTTTAATATGAACAGCAACCATATTGGGTGTCTTGCACAGACTTCCATCTATAATCGGTTTGTTGCTTGCATTGCCTACGATACGCACGGCTTTATAGATTATTATACGTGAGTAGTCTGTTGTCTCGTTTTTATTTACCCTTATTGTATTACCATCATGTGCAGCAATTATCGCCCTCTGGATGGCATCCGGACCATTGAATGATGGCTCTCTGTCTTCATCCCACACACCATCGTTATCGAGATCAATAAATACATCAGGTTGCCCAGACGGGACAGTGATGCCCGGAGAAATCGCGAGCGATACCGTGCCTGCTATGCTCATTATTATCAGAAAAACTATAGCTCCGTACATCACTATATACCTGTAGTGTCTCCAAACGAGATTCATCACCTTCATCATTTTCTTCACCACCATCATGATGTTAGGTGAAAAGTTGGTTTACACTGCTTTTAAATATTGTTGTACACTTATTATAAAATAGTTGCAATATACAAAATCAGCTTACACTCTATGATGATTCTCTCTCGGCTATCAGAGCTCTATCCTCCATCCTGAACAGATGGATTTTTTTCTCTCCCATCAAGTCTCTTTCTATTTCGTTTCTGAGAGACCAGTATTCCTTGGGGTCTATATCTATCCTGAGTGTGACCTTACCGACGTCAAGTTTCTTTAAAGTTGATTTTATACTCTGTACATCAAATTTACATGTTGCAAGGATATTGTATCTCCTCAGAAATGCAGATTCATACACCTCATCGGATGTGAGGAGGGTTCTTCTTCTACTCACCATAAGAGCGTGCCCATCGAATTCAAGTTTTCCTATGAGATTTTCCAGAAGTTCGGCTTTATGAAGAGTGGGGTCAACCTCA
>JAPDKD010000049.1 GCA_029258735.1 archaeon
AGCTTTTACAGGACGTCCAAAGTACCGTTTATCAACGACCTCGACCTTTAGAATTCTGAACCTGGAAGCATGCTTTTCAACGGTTCTCTTAACATCCTCTTCTCGTCCTTCTTCCACCAGAAGATAAAAGTATGGGCGAAAACTCCTATCTAAAACCACGATTCTAGAACCATCTTCCGCTATTCCCCAGAGCCGAATTTCAGGTATAGATCCTACTAGGCCATAGTTAACATCTAAGATCCAGAACTTTAACTTCAAGGCTTCATCGCCCTTATAAACCCATATAATTTAATTCCTTAAAGGTCTTAAAAATTTGCGATAGAACCTTACGAAGTTTTCGGCAAATCTTGAAAAACAGAACCTATTATATGAGAAAATAAGGCTAGCTTTTTACAGGTATAAACTCCTCTTCGGAACCTTTGTCAGATATCGTAATAATATCTATGCCATCGCCACTAACAGCGTCCCTGCTAAATGCGGCCTTTACGGCTTTGATTGCTAGAGCTTTAGCATCCTCCAATGAAATGTCTTTTCGATAGTTGTCTTCAATAATTCCTATTGCAACCTGCGAACCAGTACCTAGAGTTGCATATTCGTCTTCTATTACTGCTCCTATTGGGTCTAAAATGTAGATGTGTGCGCCTTGGCTGTCTACGCCACCGACTATTACTTCAACCATGTACGGATATAAGCGCCTATTATACAGCAGCAGTGACATAAGCTTAGCGGCACTATACACCGATATTGTTTGACCGCTTTCAAGTTCATAAAGCCTGATTTCAGCCTCGATGTTTTTTGCGATGACTTGCATATCAGCTATAAAGCCGGCGCTTGCCATACTCAGCTTATCAGTGATCTTAAAGACCTTTTTTCCAGAACGGCTCATCAACGTGAATCCGTAGGTAACCCGCTTATCTGCCGCTAGAACCACGCCGTTAGCTGCTTTTATGCCTACGGCGGTAGCCCCTGGGTAATAATACATGTCTATAAACCCCTAGCTCAATACTTGAGGGGACATATATTAATTTGTTATTTAATTAACCATTAAAAAAGCGTGCAGCAGAGATGAAGGAGACTTGGGAGACTATACTTAAAAGAGCTGTATTTCCCCCGAAAAGCGCTGAGGAAATTTTCGAGGCAGCGGCGAGGAGAGCGAGAAAAGTTTCAAGCAACCTAAGAACACTGCAGGAAATCAAGAGAACAGAGGAGAAAAGAGTAATTTCGGCTAGCCAGCACGTTTCTAATCTACTAAAAAAGGTAGCTCTTCGAAGTCCATTCATTGAAGACTTGCACCCATTCTATAAAGAACTAGTAGAAGTAAACATAGACGTGGATGAGTACAAGTTATGTTTAGCGAGGATCTACACCACGTCCCGCCTAGTCGCTAAAATAGGCCGAGAAGAAGCAAAAAAGATCAGGTTTTCTGCAACGATAAATGAAGCTAGAACCGCGCGAAGAAGGTTTTTCGGACGCCTAAAATCGCTTTTAGAGGAGCTAGATCCCTGTCTGAAGAAATTACGGGAAACTCTCAGAGAACTTAAAAAGATACCCGATATAAACCCGGAAGTCTTCTCGCTAATAATAGCAGGCGCCCCTAATGTAGGGAAATCTTCTCTACTCAAAGCGTTAACAAGAGCAAAACCTGAAATAAGGGAGTACCCATTCACTACGAAACAGCTAATTATAGGGCATTTAGAACTGGGCACCCAGCGTATACAGGTAATTGACACGCCGGGCCTTCTTGACAGGCCGCTACATGATAGAAACAAAATAGAATTAAACGCCATACTTGCACTTAAACACCTAAAAGGAGTAATCGTCTACATTTTCGACCCAACAGATACAGTAGGCTACCCCATAGTCTATCAACTTAACGTGTATAAAGAAATCTCGAGTTATATACGTTCGGTGCCCTTAATACCAGTAGCTAACAAAGTAGACATTTTGTCTCAAAATAAGCTTAAAGCCTTTCTTAGCATTTTACCCGCTAAGGATTTAAAGAAACTAATCTTCATCTCAGCGCTGCATAAAATCAACATTGACTTTCTGCTCGAACAAGTAGCTGAATATTTAGGTGTTGACACGAGCGACAAACCAATATAAAAATGCGCCATAAAAATCATGGTGCGAGAAATGCTAAAAACCGAGGAAAAAGCCAGGATAGCCATTATAGGAGGCTCAGGAATATACGATCCTACATTTGTGGAAGAGCCCAAAGAACTTAAAATATACACGCCATACGGCGAGCCGTCCGACTTTATAACAGTGGGTACAGTAAAAGGGGTAAAAGTCGCCTTTCTGCCAAGACACGGCAAGAGGCACAAAATCCCCCCGCACAGGATAAACTATAGGGCAAACATATGGGCCTTAAAGGAGCTAGGCGTAGAAAGAGTAATATCGGTCTCAGCCGTCGGGAGCCTCCGCGTGGACTATGAGCCAGGTGACTTCGTATGCCCAGACCAATTCATCGACATGACAAAGTCGCGGGAATACACCTTTTTTGATGGTCCGACCGTGGCTCATGTGTCTATGGCGGATCCCTTCTGTCCCCAGCTACGAAGCATATGCGTCGAGACGGCTCGAGATATAGGCATCAAGATGCACGAGAAGGGTACGTATGTCTGCATAGAGGGGCCGAGATTCTCCACTAGGGCTGAATCCAAGCTGTGGCGTAGCTTTGGAGCCGATATAATTGGTATGACGCTCGTGCCCGAAGTAAACCTGGCCCGAGAAGCCAGAATGTGCTACGTTACTATAGCTATGGTGACAGACTACGATGTCTGGCAGGAGAAGCCCGTAACGGCGCACGAAGTTGAGAAAGTAATGCGAGAAAACATCGAAAAAGCCAAAAAACTACTCTACGAGCTAATACCCAGAATACCTGAAGAGCGCAAATGCTTCTGCGAAAAATACCTTGACGAAGCAATTCTTTAGTAATTTTTATATTTCTCGCTCTGTTTTTTATGTGCCTATCTTATGAGGAAAGCTGCCTATATTGAAACGTACGGATGCTGGCTAAGCAAAGGAGAAGGAGAAATAATCAAAAAAACCTTAGAAAGTAGAAGCTACAAAATAGTGCAAAAGCCAGAGCAAGCGTCGTTAATAATTATACACACGTGCGCTGTTCGCGGAGATACGGAGAGAAAAATGCTGAAAATAATTAGCAGTATGCACGAAAAAGCGCTAAATACAGGCGCTATCCTCGTTGTCAGCGGTTGCTTAGTAAACGTTAGACCTAAAAGTATACTACGCGTTGCGCCTAGAGCAATACTAGTTGAGCCAGATGCCCTGGAAAAAATAGCTGAAGCAGCAGAAAGCGGCATGTCAGTGATTAGGAAGTATCCGACAAGCATGA
>JAPDKD010000131.1 GCA_029258735.1 archaeon
AACACAACAAGAAAAAGGTTGCTGAACTTACAGATATACAGAGCAAGGAGGTGAGAAATAGGGTAGCTGGCTATGTAACCAGATATTACAGACTGAAGTTCAGAAACACATAATTTTTATACCTTTCTGATTTTTAACTCAATTTTGAGTTATAACTCAAAATTTAATAATTTCATACCCATGTAACCTGAGGGGAGGATATGAACACAGAAAACAAACTAAAACTGGCCATCGAGGAGCTGAAAAAGGGAAACTTCATTCTGATTCATGATGGTGATAACAGAGAGGATGAAACAGACCTCATTATTCCTGCGCAATTCGTGGACAAAGATTCCATAAAAGTGATGCGAAAGGACGGTGGCGGACTTATAGTGATGATGATAGCAAATGAAGTGGCAGAAAAGTTCAACTTGCCGTATCTTTCAGAGCTTTATCGGGATATCAGCAATGCTTACCCCGTGCTCGGGAAACTGATTCCCAATGACCTTCCTTATGACTCAAAATCCGCATTTTCTATATCGGTGAATCACAGGAAGACATTCACAGGAATATCAGATATTGACAGAAGTCTTACCATACGGAGGTTCGCTGAACTGGCTGATAAGGGTAGTGTCGAAGATTTTGTAAAAGAGTACAGGTCACCTGGACATGTACCCATATGTGTGGCAAGGAAGGGGCTCCTCGACGAGAGGAAGGGACACACCGAGATGGCTGTTACACTTCTCAAGATGGCAAATCTCTCCCCTGTCGCCGCCGGCTGCGAGATGATAGGGGAAGATGGAAGGAGTTTAAAAAAGGAGGATGCGAAAAGATATGCAGAGGAGCATGGGCTGGTCTTCATCGAAGGATATGAAATTGAAGAAGGGGCGATCGAATGGTTAGAGTGTTAGCCGCTGGAACCTTTGATATTATACATCTTGGTCATATAAAATACCTGGAAGAAGCAAAGAGTATGGGTGATGAACTCATTGTGGTTGTGGCACATGATAATACGGTGAGGAAGAAGAAGCATGAACCCATAATGCCACAGGAAGTAAGAAGGAGGATAGTGGAATCTTTGAAGCCAGTTGACAAGGCGGTAAATGGCAATGATGGAGATATTCTCGAGATTGTGAAAGAGATAAAGCCAGATATTATAGCTCTTGGTTACGACCAGGACTTTGATGAGAACGAACTGAAGAGAAAACTCAAGGAGATGGGCATGGATGTGAAGGTGGTTAGATGTCACAAATATGCAGAAGGAGACCTCAACGGAACAAGGAGGATTATAAGAAGGATAGCAGATAAACTCGCCTCAAAGAAGCTTTATGGAGGGAAACTGTATGAAGATAGTGGGGATAGCTGATACCACATTTGCGAGATATGATATGGCGAAAGAAGCGATAGATGAGCTTCTGTCAAGAAGATCAGATGTAAAGATAGAGAGATACACCGTGCCGGGTATCAAGGATTTGCCTGTTGCATGCAAGAAGCTGATTGAGGAGAAGAACTGTGATATTGTAATGGCTTTTGGTATGCCCGGGAAACAACCGATAGACAAACAATGCGCCCACGAGGCCAGTCTTGGACTCATGCTGGTACAGTTACTAACAAACAGACATGTCATTGAGGTATTTGTTCATGAGGATGAGGCAAAGGATGACAGAGAGCTTGTATGGCTGGCCAAAAGGAGGGCAAGAGAACATGCAATAAATGTGATTTATCTACTCTTTGACCCTGAGGCTCTTTCCAGACAGGCCGGAAAAGGGCTCAGAGAGGGGTTTGAAGATGATGGTCCGTTAGAGGGAGGTGTGAGTATATGGAAAAAGAGGATGTGAGAATAGGTATAGTTGTGTCGGAATTCAACTATGATATAACCATGATGATGCTTGAGAGAGCGAAAGAGCATGCAGAATTTCTCGGCGCCAAAGTGGTGAAAATCGTAAAAGTTCCGGGAGTTTTTGACATGGGGCTGGCAATCAAAAAACTGCTGGAAAGGGATGATATAGACGGAGTTGTAACCATAGGTGCTGTGATAAAGGGTGAAACGGATCACGATGAGATAGTTATGCAGCATGCCTCAAGAAAAATCGCTGACCTTGCCGTTGAGTACGGAAAACCTGTTTCTCTCGGGATATCGGGACATGGCATGACCAGATTACAGGCTGAGGAGAGGATAGAGAAAGCAAAAGAGGCGGTTGAGGCGGTCGTTAAGATGTGCAGGAGATTGAAAGAAATCTAATCCTCTTTTTCTTTATCTATCATAGAGAACAGAGATGGGAGATGTATGATGTAGGAACCATCTTTCTGTATGATTATGGGCTCCTCTTCAAGCAGGCTCTTGATATCCAGTTTGTATCTTCCGGGTTCCTCTATAACGATTGTTTCTGGTTTATCCTTCTCCTCTTTGAGCAGCTCCTTTATCCTTTTCTCTCTTTCCTCATCATCTATTATCAATGCCTCCTTTCTCTTGTTAGCTGATATGTCCATGAAAAATTTCCTGATATCATCCGGTTTGATCTCCTCAAGATTTTTCTGAAATATTTTTGCAATCTTTTCTTCCAGTTTCTCCTCCGTTTCCTTTTTTATTCTTTCCCTTTCCTCATCTGTCAGGGGCTTCTTGATGTAAAAGAATCTTTTGCCACCACACTTGGGGCAACCTTTCAGAAGATAGGGAGAACCATCATCGAATATTTCACCACAGTTCAGACACTGGTGCGGCATACTATACGCCTTTCCCAGGAATAATTATGGTCTCTATGACCTGGTCATCCTTCCTTATGGTTTTGAGAAGATTTGCCGGACCTATCACGGTTATTCTCGAACGTCTTATTCCGAACAATCTGTGAAAGAATCCAACCTTTTCCTCAGGATAGCCCTCCATCTCTATCCCTATGAATGTATCATGGTCGATGGTTGACATCGTCTTCTTTATGAGGTCAGCCTGCTCAGCAGCAGTTAATCCCGTTTCGAGAATCAGTATTTTTCCCTTTTTAACCTCTCCTATTATAAAATCTATCTTCTCGGAGCTTGTCAGCTCCTCCAATTTACTTCTGGAGATAAGGTCTACAGTTACACCTTTTACTTTCACTTCGACCTCCTCCTCTTTTTCTTACCAAAATGTTCTATCATTTTTGAGTAAAGCATATCCATGTTATGACCCGTAAGGGCACTTATTGGAACGACAGGATGCTGAGGAAAAGCTGTTTTCAGCGTTGCAGG
>JAPDKD010000132.1 GCA_029258735.1 archaeon
ATCCTGTATTAAATACCTCTATGGCATCATATCTTTCCAGCCTCAAAAGGTCCTCCATAGATAACATAGACCAGTAAGGATGCGCTATAAACACGAATAAATCCTGGCTTTTAGCCCAATCAATGAGCTCCTGAACGCTCCTCCTAACGTTTTCACTTGGCATTTCCTCTAAACCAATAATTACTACGTGATAATCATATCCTAGAGCTGTTCTTCCCAGATTTATCTCAACCCCCGGTATGACTACTAAGTCGTCCGTAGAGACGCGGGTAAGCTTATTATGATCTGTTATCGATACAAAGCCATAGCCCGTTCTCTTATAGAAGCTCAGCACCTGTTCTGGCGTCAGTATGCCGTCAGAATTTGTCGAGTGAGCATGGAGTATCCCTTTCAGCGCGATTTCACGTGTAAAATCTATTTCCACGCGGCTTCACCGGTATGTTAAGCATAGAATTAAACTAAAAAATTATTTGCACTTTTCAGAATGCTATAATTTCACGGGATTAGTCCAGGCGGATAGCCCGTTTTCGTCGACAACCTCGGCTCTCACATAACGTTTAAATGGGAAACTGCCTTCCAACTTAATTCTAATCCAAGGCTCAGTTATCCTCACCTCGACAGTCACGTTTCTGCGAAGAGCCATACGCATAATTTTTGCCCCGTTCTCGCTGTATTCCTCGAAATCTATAACATGTTTGGTGCCTTTCAGCTCTTTTAGCTTATCGAGAAATCTCATATTAAAATAGTAGCCCCTCGAATCATACGAAAGAATTCTTAAAACCAAGAGAGGCCGCGCCTCTATTTCTATTTTATTCTCTTCCACAGCGAAGTACCTGATTTCAGGCCCCATAGATGAATAGAAACGCCCCTTCTTAAGTGCCTCCAAAACAGCTTCAGCATTCTTTTCTTCGACGTTGACCATAACCCAGCCCCCAAGCGCATCAAAAACGTAATAATGTGCGTCATCTACAGCAGTCCCCCACACAAAAACTTCCCTATTAAGAAGATAATCCCAATAAACGTCAGAGCGTCCCCTCGAAACCTCCATCTCGCTAACAGTGTTATAAACCTCTATTGCATGATACTGCTCCAAGGAGTCTAAGTCCTCCGTGGACAGCATAGACCAGTAAGGATGCGCCACAGTAACGAAAAGTCCACGATCAACGCCCCAGTCTATAAGCCTCTGAGGATCTCTCCTAACATTGTCGCCGGGTTCCTCCTCAAGCCCTGTAAGGACAATGTGATAAATGCTCTCGGAGACTCGGCTTTTAACGTCTATTTCTATGCCCGGCAAAAAGATGGCTTCTTCATCTTTCATTGGCGTTAGTTTATTATGGTCCGTGATCGATACGATATCATATCCTGCTGCTTTGTAGAATCTTATAACTTCGCATGGGGAAAGCCATCCATCGGAATTCGAAGAGTGTGCATGTAAAACGGCCTTTAGCCATGCATCTTTATTCATGTCTATGAGGATAGGCATAAGACATTAAGAGAAATAATGTTATAAAAAACAATTGTTTTGCAAGAAATATGTTTTAGAGTACGAAGTATAGGTGAAACAGGCTTTTCTTGTCAAGCTTTTTAATGTCTATTCTATAGATGTTCTTGTTAACGTCGAATATGACGATTTCGTCGTCGCTTACCTTCAGTATGTTGCGTCCACCGTGAGTTTCAAACTCTATCGATCCTCTGTCCGTCTCAACGTCCCAGCGGTAGGTTCCGCTCTTATACACAAGGTTTTTGATCCGGGTTATAGTGGGTATAAAGTAGGTTCTGTTTATCATCTCCTCCAGCGCGGCCCTGGACTTGTCGTCAAGCTGCCTATAATTCTTAAGATATAAAACTTCCTCGCCGCCTTTAGTCGCTAGTATAATGAAATACTTCCTAGTGAAGGGGAACGGCTTTTTCGGCAAGACGTTAAAGTATACTCTGCCTTTCCAGAAAACTTTTAACGCGTTCCTCTTCTCGTCCAGTTCTATCTTAACTTCTTTGGGGTATGCAATGGGTAGCTGCTCAACAAACCTTTTAAGCGACATGCTAGCTCACCCGAACCTTCTGTGAAAGTGAGATCTTTTCCTCCTCGAACTGTGCCTGCCAAAGCTCCGCGTAAAGACCCTTCCTCCTAATGAGCTCGTGGTGACGCCCAATCTCGACTATTCTGCCGTCTTTCATCACAATTATCTTGTCTACGTTCTTCACTGTGGAGAGGCGGTGAGCAATAATGAGGGTTGTTCTGCCCTCTACGAGGTTGTTTAGAGCTGCTTGAATTTGCTTCTCAGTGATAGTGTCTACGCTGCTCGTAGCTTCGTCAAGCACCAGTATCTTAGGGTCGGTCAGTATAGCTCTGGCGATTGCCACTCGCTGTCTCTCTCCGCCTGACAGCCTGCTACCCCTCTCGCCGACGTGCGTATCGTAGGCAGCTGGGAGCGACATAATGAACTCGTGAGCTCTCGCGGCCTTCGCAGCGGCTATTATCTCCTCAGGCTCAGCGTCATCAACGCCGTACGCAATGTTGTCGGCCACGCTGCCCGAGAATATTAGGGGTTCTTGTTGCACTACGCCTATCTGCCTTCTGAGGGATCTAAGTTTTATTTTTCTTATGTCAATACCATCAATTAGTATTCTGCCTTTGTCTGGAGTGTAGAGGCGGAGAAGTAGCTTTGTGAGGGTAGTCTTGCCGGAGCCGCTGGGGCCGACTATGCCTACGACTTCGCCTGGCTCTATCTCAAAGCTCACGTTTCGTAGTACGTAAACGTTCGGCTCGTAGCCGAAGCTGACGTTCTCAAACTTTATTCTGCCCTTTATGTCGAGATCTACCGCATCTTCATCGTCCTCGGTTTCTGGCTTCATGTCTAGTATCTCGAAGACCCTCTCGGCCGAGGTTAGAGCTGTCTGCAACGGCTCCATTAGAG
>JAPDKD010000073.1 GCA_029258735.1 archaeon
CCTTCAGCTTAACATACAGCGCATCGGCTCCAGGATCATATTTTATTATGTATTCGAGCACAAGGCTTCACCATCCAAGGATAATTGATCTATGGTTGAGCTTCATGAATTATCTCCTTTATCCTTTTGACAAACCGTTCAGCCTTATTCACTATTTCAGTAACAGCTTTCTCTCCGAAGTTTGCATATATGTCGTAGGTGCTCGCCTGCCTCATCCCGAAGGCATCGCTCAAATCCTTCCCAAACTCTTTCTCTAATAAGCCTGTGATGATGATTTCTTTCCCAAGCAACTCCCTCAAACCTTTATGGGTTTTAGGTGGACTAATTCCTTTTAATGCCAATATTGCTTGAGATGCGTGAAACATGGCGTAGTAGGCGCTGTTTATTGCGGATCTAAGCCTTGAATGCTCCAAGCAGAGCCTAGCATCGGCTAAGAATTCATCTGCTAGCTCCAAGCACCTTCTCACGTATTCCCTTGAAGGTTCCATCGTCATACAAAACAACCCCGTCCTTCAGAACCTCAAAGATGAAGGGTGAGCCGACCTTGATCCTATGCTCAATCTCTTCTTTGGTATAGTAGACGGGTGTTATGAACGTCTCAAAACTATTCTCATAATCGATTTCATAGCTGATCTCCGAGACTTTACTCCTTACCTCCTTGTCCCTTCCCACGATCAACACGTCGATATCGCTTTCCTCTCAGGCCTCTCCTCTCGCTACAGAGCCGTAAAGTATTATCGCGTTGATACGGTTGCCTAGTTACTTCACTACCCTATCCCTAAAATCTGTTAACGCTTTCCCTTGAATCCCTTGGAGGCTAAGCATTCTAGCCACCCATCTTTGAATACAATTATTTCCGAACAATTTAAAGTTAAACATACCCTGGTAATCTTTATGAAGTTCGGGTTCAGGCTCAGCTTTCCAGAAGACTCCCCTCACGTTCACCACTTGTATTAGCGGCTTATCCGAAGATGTCGAGCTTGCCTTCAAAGATCCACCTAAATTTATGACTATCGACCTTGACCGGATGATTAAAGCGTTCGATAGCTTGGAAGCTCATGTTGCTTCCAATCATCAGAGCTCTGAGAGGGCAAAGCATTAGAAGTCAACATTGGTTATTATGTCGTGCCTAAAGCTGCTCCGAATCTCAAGGCTGCTTTAGAAGTCATTAAGTTCCTAGGTTCCGCTGAGTATCAGGCCGGGCTAATTAAGAATAAATTTGCAGCTATGTATTCTGTTAAAGGCGGCGACCTATCAGTGTATGATTATGATCCTAGAATCAAATTATACATGGAATTCCTCAAGAGATATAACTTGAAATGGGCGCCCTTAATTGTAAAGCCGCCTGGATTCTTTGATGTACTATCTACATATAGTCTACAACTATTTATAAAACCAGAGACGCTTGATGATGTACTAAGTGCATTAGACGAAGAGATGAGCAGACTTTTAAAGAAGGGTTAAATTGCATTATTCTTATTACCACCTTTTTCTTTTTATGATGGATTAGCTTATGTTATTCAAAGAAGATATTCCAAGAAATAAAAGAGTTATGCCAGAAGCCAGCAATGCAATCCAATTTAACCTATCTAGCTTAATTTTTCCTAATTGAAGCAAAGTTATTATAATTCTAAATTACGTCTTCGAGATGGGTAAGAATTATGAGTTTGGTTCTCGTTAGTGGTGGTGCGGGATTTATAGGCTCGCATCTTGTTGAGAGGCTTTTAAGTTTAGGATGTGAGGTTCATGTTGCTGATAATCTTTCTAGAGGATCTTTGGATAATATTAAAAATTTCTCAGATAAAATTCACTTTCATTACGTTGATTTAACGAATCCTGAAAATTGTATATCGGTTACAAGAGATATTGAATATGTTTTTCATTTAGCTGCAACAGTAGGAGGAATACCATTTATAAGTCGTCAAAATGTTAGATGTCTAGTACCAGATATATTAATGCATTCTTATATTTTAAATGCGTCAAGAATTAATGATGTTGATAGATTTCTGTTTACTTCATCTGCTTGTGTTTATTACCCAAAAACCCGGGAATTAAATGTTTTTAAAGAGGAAGATGCATTTCCGGCCAATCCAAAGACAACTTATGGTTGGGCGAAGATTTATGGTGAAATATTATGCCGTTCATATTATTCAGATTATGGGTTAAAATGCTCAATAGTGAGAATCTTTAATGCTTATGGTGAGAGAGAAAATTTAAATCCTCGATGGTCGCACGTCATACCTTCACTTATAAGGAAAGCGATTCTATATCCTAAGGAAGGATTTACCATATTAGGTGATGGTAAACAAGAGAGAGCCTTTCTCTACGTTAAGGATTGCGTGGAGGGATTAATGCTTGCTTTAATTAAAGCTGATAACGCTGATCCAATTAACCTGGGAAGCGAAGAAGTGGTTTCCATAAACACACTTGCACAGAAAATTATTGCGATCTCTGGAAAGAATATAAAAGTCAAATATGATACTTCAGGCTCTGTGGGGACATATAAATATTGTCCTGATACAACAAAAATGAAGAAAGTACTTTGCTGGAAACCTAAAACTTCTTTAGATGAGGGCCTAAGAAGAACTTATGCTTGGGCAGAGAAAAAACTTTTACATGGATAAAAATGAGCTTCTATGAAAGTAAACCTGTTCTAGTTACGGGTGGTGCTAGCTTCATAGGCAGTCATTTAGTCGAAAAGTTAGTTGATCTAGGTGCGAAGGTTACGGTAGTAGACAATCTGAGTAGTGGCAAGCTTGAGAATCTCAAAGAGGTTTGGGATAAGATAAACTTCGTGAAGGCGGATCTGGAATACATCAAGTTGGAGGATTTAGTAGAACTTTTCAAAGGGCATGAAGTTGTATTT
>JAPDKD010000122.1 GCA_029258735.1 archaeon
ATTCGTTCACACAATCGAACTTCCTGATACAATAATTGCACTGGATATTGCATTTCGGCGCTACCGGAAGATGGATTCTACCGAAGAGATGAGCAGCCTTCTCACTAAAACAGGGATGCTCCTGAATAAAAAGGGAATAGAAGAGGTATATAAAAAAGTTTTCTGGTCGTCCATGGTTATCATAACGCTCCTTATCAGTTCAGAGGGGTTCTCTCGACCTCGAGTCTATCTGCAGTGGGATACTCCTCTACTATATAACAATCAAGACCCTCTTCCTTCAAATCCTCTGCTATCTCTTCAAGTATCCATGGAGCAATTTCTATTCTCTTTTTTTCATCATCATATCTTATCAGATTGCGTGGTATCCCATATCTTTCGATGAGGGAATTCACGAAATTTTTATCTCCACACTCCACAACACCTTTGATTAACAGACCTTCATCAGTAACAATATCCATATCCCTGGCAACATTCTTCGCTCTCCTCTTCAACCTGTTCTTCATCTGTACAGCATCTTTGAAAGATGATGAGCAGTAATGGAGACCAAGGGAAACCTCTTCATGGAGTTCCTCTATCACAGATATCGCTGTTTCCTCGCTTCCTTTCACTGCAGATGATATTTCATCCTTAACATCGAAGCCTCTCTTAATCAACTCATCGGCATTGGTGGGAGAAAACTCCAGTTCGTTCAGATTCACCCATTTCAAGCCAATACCATCACCCCATATTATGAGAGATTTTATCTCTTCCTCCATGCCGGGGATGGCAGGTATTTCTACAGCAACATCAACATCCTCCCTGATGGCTTTCTTGATTATCCTGCTAATAGATGACTTCTCCATCTGACTCCAGAAAGGGGGCATAGGATGAAATCTTATCTCATCAAGACCCGCCGATATGAGCTCGCCTATACGCTCTCCGTTTTTCAATCCTGATGTGTACAGATGGATGTGAAATTTTTCTCCGAATATTTCTTTGAGCAGAACTATGTAATCCTTGGTTCTTTCCCATTTCACAAGGGGGTCTCCCCCGGTTATGCCGGCGCCCTCCGCGTTGATCAGTTCGCATTCCCTGAGTATCTTACCTGTATCTTTCTCGTTATCAAGCTTCCACTCGTCAGCATAGATGACATCCTTCTTTCTCTTTTTCTCCGATAATGGGCAGTAAAAGCATGATGCCGGACATAGACCTGTCACCAGAAGAACCAGTTTTGCTCCCTTTGCACACAGTTTACATCCGGGAGAAAGGGGTTCGGTATAGATGCTGCTCCTGTGCCATTTCTTCATTTCTTTTACCATGTAATCTCGAAGAGCGGATAAGGTTAGTAAGTTTTATAAGTTATCACATTTTCAACGATAATCCAATATGACGGATTACGACCAAAAAGCGATAGAGAGGAAGTGGCAGGAAGCATGGCAGAAGATGGACATCTATCATTTTGACTTCGATAGTGACAAGCCTGTGTACAGCATAGATGTACCACCGAGATATGCATCCGGACCTCTTCATGCCGGGCATGCCGTGCATTATACACATATAGATTTTGTTGCAAGATACAAAAGGATGAGAGGATACAACGTGTTTTTCCCTCTGTGCTTTGATGTGAACGGTATACCTATAGAGGAGAGGGTGGAAAGGCAGCTTGGTATAACTAGGAAGGACATTGAAAGACACGAATTCATAAAACTCTGCTCGGAATTTGCAAAAAAGAATATTGGTAAGATGATAGAGCAGTACATCAAACTTGGAGAAAGTATGGACCCAACCATATATTATCAGACAGATGCCGAATACTACCGAAGGTTGACACAGATATCATTCATAGAGATGTATGAGAAAGGTTTGATTTACCGGGGAGAGTTTCCCGTGAACTGGTGCCCCCGATGCATGACCGCGATGGCGGATGCAGAGGTTCAGTATGTCGAGAGAGAAACCTCACTGAACACCATAAAGTTCTACTTCAAGGATGAGCAACCCGAACAGATTCTGAAGTATCATGGTATAGGTAAGGATGAAAGAGGTTTTTATGTTGAGATAGCAACAACAAGACCGGAGATGCTCCCATCATGTCAGATTGTGGCGGTTCACCCAAAGGACGATAGAGCCCCATGGCTTGTTGATAAGATATTGAAGGTTCCTTTCTTTGATAAAGAAGTCAAAATTGTTGCAGATGAGAGTGTTGACCCCAATTTTGGAACGGGCATAGTGATGGTGTGTACTATTGGTGATAAAGATGACCTCAAATGGGTCTTCAAGTACAAATTACCCATGGAGATGTGCATTGATGAAGAAGGAAGAATGACAGATATATGTGGAAAGTACAAGGGTATGAAGATAGAAGATGCCAGAAGGGAAATCATCAAAGACCTGGAGAAGGAAGGATATCTTGTAAAGAGAGAGAAGTTGAAACAGAATGTTGGAGTATGCTGGAGATGCAAAACACCCATAGAATTCATCCTGACAAAGCAGTGGTTCCTCAAGATACTTCCTTTCAAAGACCTTGTACTGAAGACCAGTGATGAAATTAAATGGTATCCAGATTACATGAAAAAGCGACTGGAAGAGTGGGTCAATTCGCTGGAGTGGGACTGGGTCATATCAAGACAGAGATACTTTGCCACACCCATACCGGTCTGGGAATGTCAGAAGTGTGGACATGTGGTTCTGGCAAGAAAAGAGGACTGTTATGTTGACCCAACTGTGGATGATCCTCCAGTAGATAAATGCCCCAAGTGCGGCGGCGAACTAAAAGGAAGTGAGGAGGTTTTTGACACCTGGATGGATTCATCTATATCGCCGCTCTATAACACTTTCTGGTACAGGGATGAAAAAC
>JAPDKD010000023.1 GCA_029258735.1 archaeon
CCCAGCCGAAGTCGCTGGTTGGTCTGCCGTCCCTGCTGACCGAGTTTTTGTCGCAGGCGAAGCCGTAGCCCGGCACCATTACGGGTATGGCTGGGACTGGGCCGAAGGGTATCCACCTGCCCCTCACGACGGCTCTAGTGTAATAGTTGACGCCTAGCCAGTCCAGCTTTCCCGCGTATTCGCTAAGCTTCTCGCCCTGGTCTACTTTGCCGTTGAAGTTATTGTCGAGCCAGCCCTTCGAGAGAGCCTCTAGTATCCACGTGTTAAATATCATGTTAAGATAGCCCGTGGCCTTAACGTCCGTCTTCTTTTTGGGGTTTAGGGGCTGGAAGGGCATGATGTTGTGTATTAGCCCTACCTCCGCAGGCGACTTGCTGTCTGTGTAAGCCTTGGCGGTGTCGAATTTCTTTATGGCTTCGTAGGCTAGGAGGTGAGCTTGGGCGATGTTCAGCATTGCTTTGCGGTGTGCCTTATAGTTCTCCACTCCAGGCGGGAAGTGGCTTTCCTTGTAGAGGTAGCCCATTATCGCGACTATCGCTGGCTCGTTGAAAGTGCTCCACATGTCTACCTGGTCGCCGAACTTCCAGGCCGCGTATGCGGCGAACTTCGCGAACTCCACAGGAAACTCTGCCGCGAGCCAGCCCAGCGGCCCTTTCTTGAGCCTGGTGTTTCTCGCCGTTATTGGGTCGTGCAGCCAGAGGGGAAGCGTGAAGTGCACGAGGTTAAGTATGACCTTGAAACCCTTACTTCTTAAGTCCTCTATGACCTGGCGATAGTGGGCTACTGCCTCGTTGTTAGCCAGCTCATCGAGCTTCTCCAGGTCTTGGTGGGCTATGTCGATCCCGGTGGCAATGCCTTCGCGCGTCTCTACGCCTATTCCTATGCTGTAGGTGGGCTTGGGTAATATTCTGCTCCACTCGATGTTTAGCCTATAGGCGTTCATTCCCATCGCCTTCGCGCGGTCGTGGTCTTCTGCGTATAGCTCCCAGTAGTTTACGCCTTCTTCTGGCATGTCGCCGCTTACAATGCCTGCCTTAATGTTTTCCTCGTCATGTACCCACTTGAACCAGTCGGTGTTCGGGTCTATGTAGCGTCCAGCGGGGTCCCCCATTTCGAATTGGAACCCCGCCATCGAAACGCCCCAAAAGAAGTCTTCGGGAAACATTTTTATCAAATACTTTAGTGATTAAATAATCTTAATATTTTGCTTAAAAAAGTTTATAGCTAAATCCGTGTCAGCTTATCAGCCTTTAACTACATACTCTAATTCTAAAAATGGATAGAAAAATTAAATAGTGAAGTATTAATATTTATTTACAAAGAGGGAATAATTAGATGAAAAAATGCAAGATAATTACCTTATTAATGCTCGTGCTATTACTGGCACCGATGATCCCTGTATCTATAGCTCCTAAAGCCTCAGCTGCATACGAACTATATAAGAAGATATACCCTTCGCAGGATACTTTTATATCCGAATATACTCAGAATACTAATTACGGCTCCGCGGATTACTTGAAATTTGGCATAGAATACAGTAAGAGAAGACATACTTTAATGAGGTTCTCTCTCACCTCGCTACCTAGCGACGTAGAAATCACCCGCGCGTACCTATATTTGTTCAGGTATAAGCACAGCATACCATCCGGAAAATCCGTCACCATAAAAGTTTATAGAGTAGTTAGGTCATGGGTTTCTAGCCAAGCCACGTGGATCAAAAGGACAAGCAGTGCAAACTGGTATCATCCGGGCGGAGACTACTACTCTGGAACTGCCTATGCTACGCACATTTTCACTTCTACCATCTCCCAGACGGGATGGATGTCGTTTACCATTACAAACTTAGTGAGATATTGGTACGACAATCCGTCAAGTAACTTCGGCTTAATACTTGTTCCTACCTCCGGTGAGGGTGCAATTTATGCGCGCTCCATGAACTACGCTACGTCGACGTACAGGCCTTATCTTCGAGTATATTATAGGTATAAAACTTCTATATCCGCCCCCTCTACTATAACAGTTGCACAAGGTGAAAGCAAGAAGGTCGTCATCACAGTTTCAAGTTCATCGCCGAACACCATAAACCTGCAGGTAACCAATCTTCCATCGGGGGTTGCCTACACGCTGAACCCGAATAGTGGAACCGCGCCTTTCAGCGCAAAACTCACCATCACGGCAGCCTCATCGGCCTCTACTGGCACCTATATCATCAAGATAAAGGCGACCGGAACAGGAGTATACGAGGAGAAGCAAATAACCCTGAAAATAGTACAAGGAGGCGATTTCAGCCTATCCTTCGATCCACCAATGATAACTGTACCACAGGGCGGAAGCGGAAGCTCAACCCTCATAGCATCATTCAGCGGAGGATTCACAGGCCCTATCACCCTAAGCGTTCAAAGTAAGCCTGCAGGCTTCACCGTAAACATAGCAGCCAGCGGAAGCACAGCAACAGTAACAGTCAACGTGGCTTCAACAGTTTCCCCGGGCACCTACAGCGTCGTCATCAAAGGCACAGGAGGAGGCAAAACACACACCCTCATAACCGTATACCACGCGATAAAGAACCCAGAAGCCCTACTAACAAAAAACAGAGACATAGCCGAACGCCTCATGAAACTCAAAGGAAAGATAAGGCTAGCCGTACTAGACTGCGAAAGCGACAGACTAGTACCAAACCCACTAAAACCACTAGACCTCAAAGTAAGGAAAATAAAGACCATATGGGGAGCCCTAGCAGACCAGCTCGGAAGATACGACCAACT
>JAPDKD010000127.1 GCA_029258735.1 archaeon
CCTGGTAGTCCATTCCTTCGTCCAGCCGCATGCTCCAACCGAGATAACCTCGGGCCATGCCGCAGGATAGACCATGCCGTCTGGGCCTTCATTGCCGGCTGCGGCAACCACCACCAAACCCAGTTTTATAGCGTAGTCGATTGCTGCTCTTTCTGTGAGGCTTGGTTGCGTTGAGCCGATGCTCATGCTAATAACTATGGGCTCAGCGATCTCTCCACTTTCCTTGAGGCCGGCAATATATAAAATGCCTGCAACAACGGAAGATGTCCAGCCGAAGCCACCGTTATTTATGACCTTCACCGGAATTATTTTTGTTTTTGGTGCAACGCCGTTTATCGAGTTCTCATAGAGCCAATAGCCAAGAATAGTGCTTGTAACGTGTGTTCCATGGCTGTTTGTGTCCCTTTCCCAAGCGTCATTCGGCACCTCTGTTCCCGCGGCGCTTAAGAACGCCGTTGCATACTCTGTTGCGATGCTTTCCTCATAGAAATAGTCCCGCCAGTGAGGAACTAAACCTGTGTCCAAAACAGCAACATAAACATCCGTTCCAAAGTAGCCTTCCCCATGTGCAATTTCAGCGTTTATCATGTCGCAGTCCCAAGTCAACAACCCACCACTGTGGTCTCCAAGTACACGAACTTGCGGATCTCCTTCAACCCACTCCACAATGTCTAATTGTTTCAACTTAGCAAGATCCGCCTCCGTCACCGACATAGCAATCACGTCTATCTCTTCAAAAATGAAATTGACAGAAACTGCAAATGCAGACAATCGCTGCACAACGGCCGGAGTTAATTCTACACTCGTTTTCACCATTACCCGCCTAACACCAGACCCGCCGCTCTCCTGCAACGACGCGTTAATTCTCATCCCTGCCACAGGAAGCAACAACGAAGCAACTAACACCAGACTTACCGCAAACACTAACATTTTTTCATTCATTTCTCCTTCCTCCGAAATTTTCCATCACGTAATTTATTGTCTTAAGAGAACGATAAGAGGCTTCTGGAATATACTTCTATAAAAAAAAGAAACACGTCCCTTGCGTTTTCTATTCACACACCACGAAAAGTTGCAATAAAAAGCCAAAATAAGGCATTCGGCAACAACATTTAACTAATCAGTGCCTCAGCGCAACTTTGTAAGGTCTAATTTTCAGTATTCAAATAGGAAATGAGGCTAAACTCAGAGCTTCAGCCATACATCAATGCGCCTTTATACCTCTATTTTCCAGCTTTTCCTATGTAAGATCTTCTGACCTTCTGGTATGAATATGGCGAACCCTACGTGACGACAGCTACTGTACTGGCAGCATTCACACCAGACGCCTTCAAGCTTTCACTGAAAATTCAAATGTCATAAATACCGGAGCTAACATAACCTAAAGCTTAGAGGGAAAAGTGTTTAAAGAGAGCAAAATGCTATGCAGAAACTCCAAAGAAAATATGAGAAAGCCCTGGAAGCTTTCAAAAGTAGGGTATTAAATGAGTTAGGGAAAAGAATCCAATCAATAGTCATTTACGGTTCGGTAGCCAGGGGCGAGGCAACGGAAGACAGCGATATTGACGTGTTAGTATTGAGCGACGATAAGAGGGTGAGAGAGAAAGTTTCAGATATCGCTTATGAAATCGATTTTGAATACGATTTTGAAACTTTCATAATGCCTATACACCTCACAACGGACGAATTTGAACATAGAATTAAAGTGGGCTCACCCTTTATCTCCTCAATTTTGAAGGAAGGTGTGATTTTATACGATGATGGAACCTTCAAAAGAATACGTGAGAAAATGCTTAGAGTTAGCGGATGAATTCCTTAAAGACGCCAAACTATGCCCAACGCATCTTAGGTTAAGGTCAGCCGTAAACAACGCTTACTACGCCATGTTTCACGCTTGACAGGCAATTTTAGCCGCTAAAGGATTAAGCCCTCCCAAAACCCATAATAGTCGAAAGGGCTGAGCAGTTTATCAGTGGGATAAAGAAATTGCTGAAAACTCTACACCCTTTATAACCTTTGCAACAGCATTCCACATCGGAATATGCTTGTTTGTATCCCCTGAATTCACTAATCGCCGACCTACAAAAGCCATTCAATGGCTCGCTGTTACGCTCGTTAAAATTATTAATTAGCTTGACACATTCAACCATTCGAAGCCCAGAATCAAGCAATAGATTATAGAGAACCTGATATTTTAAAGGCGCAGATGGAAACTTGCTAAGAGATTCTAATATATCCGATTCGCTTGAAATCTTAGGTAAAGCCTTGCGGAGGTTATTCAGGTAATCTGTCGAATAACCGATTGATTCGAGATAATTAAAGAGAACCCTTAAAGCTACCCATACATGCCTTCTGCCATGCTTGACCTTTGCGAATATTCTGATGATATCGGTTGGCGAATCAATTTTGGTTACATACTTATCAAGGTATGCAATTAGGTCTGCTTGATAGCGAAAGCATACATTCTCGATTTAAGATAATTAATAAAGCCTTGGCGAACCTGAATCCATTTAATGGAAGGCCTCCCGAGCCGATGACCCGGGTTCAAATCCCGGCGGCCGCACCAATATCAAAATAGGATTCAAAGAAGATTGTTAAAACTGTAAAATATTGTGATTCAACATGGAGACATGAAATTTTTCCGTGAGGGTTAAGGGTTTTCACCGCTGGCTTATTCGTAAAACTTTTGTGCTAGTATGGCGGCTGTAGCGGCAAGAATCATCCAGAGGAACACTGACAC
>JAPDKD010000003.1 GCA_029258735.1 archaeon
CCTTGACAGTCGATGGTTTTAAGGGATGGAAGCTTGCCCGCAACGTTTTCGTAGCGTCCCACGTATTCTATGACTCCATTTTTTATGATTACGGTGTCAGCTCCATCATGCAAGTAAACATTCGCATTAAAGAGGACTATGCTCAAGTATTCAGCTCACCTACTAGTCCTCTCCCTCCGCGGTTTTTATTTTATATGCAGAATAAGTTCTTTAAACATTTAGTGCCGATAAACTATAGTGCATACATTATGGTTAGGCTTAAAGAGATGCTTAGAGGAAAAGTGCCCGACTCTGTTTTAAACAAGTTGCCCACTAGCTTTGACATAGTGGGCTCTCGGGAAGGCGCAGTGGCTATCGTTGAAGTGTCTGAAGATGTTAAGGAGTACGAGAGGATGATAGGAGAGGCGATTATGCATATACATAGGAACGTCCGCGTGGTTCTTGCAAAGGAGTCGGCGCGGGAGGGAATTTTCAGGACGCGGAGGTACAGAGTTATTGCCGGCTCAGGCTCTACCGAGGTTATCCATAAAGAGCACGGCTATAGGTTGAAGTTAGACCCTACAAAAGTATATTTTTCTCCAAGGGAGGCCACTGAACGCCTTAGGGTCGCTAGCCAGGTAGCTCCAGGCGAGACTGTAATGGTATTTTTTGCAGGTGTGGGCCCCTATGCTCTAGCCATTGCTAAAAGGCAGCCTCGCGTTGAGAAGATTATAGCTATAGAAATTAATCCTAAAGCATACGATTACTTGGTAGAAAATATTCGGTTGAATAGGCTCGAGGGGCTGATTGAACCTGTTCTAGGCGATGTGAAAAAAGAGGCGTCAAGGTGGTTTGGACTATGCGATAGAGTTGTTATGCCGCTGCCCCGAGGCGCTTACATGTTTCTCGACGAAGCATACAACTGCCTCAAGCCTCAAGGCGGCGTTATTCATTTTTATTATTGGTCTGGCGAGGACGATCTCTATTCTAAAGCATATTACCTTTTGGAGAGAAATGCTAATCTTCACGGTTTTTGCTGCATGCTTTTAGCCGCGAGAAAAGTTTCCCCTTATGCTCCTCGCGTGTATAAGGTCGCAGTTGATGTATTAGCAGCTAGAGCATAGACATGTTTGCAAAAAGCCTGTAGAGAAATTATTTTTACTTCATGATAAGATTAGAAGCTTGAGGCAAAAAATATGGAAGATGTCTCTCATATCTTTAGGAGATATGATATAAGGGGCGTTTTCAATAAGGATCTTAATGTTGAAATAATGGCGAGAATCGGCGTCGCTGTGGCTAATTTTCACCGCGCTGACTACGTTGTTGGCGGCGACGGGCGGGGAAGCACTATTCCCCTAAAGCTAGCACTTATTAGCGGGCTTCTATCGGCAGGAGTGAATGTAACGGATATTGGCGTAGTGCCTATTGGAGCGGCTATCTTCGCTAACCTTAGGCTTCGGAAGGCGATGGCTTACGTGACTGCTAGCCATCTGCCGCCGGAGTGGAATGGCGTAAAGCTGAGTCGCTCTAATGGAGACTTAATAGTTGGGGAGGGCGTATACGCTATTAGAAAGTTATTTTATAGCGATAGTGGACTGGAGCGTGCGCGTTACGATGGTGTTGGAAAATTATCTAGACTTGATATACTGCCTTCCTACATGGACTTCCTTTCTGAGCAAATGGAGAGCTCTAATTTAAGAATAGTTGTTGATTGCGGTAATGGCGTTGCCTCTCTTGTTGCCCCCTACGTGCTGCGAGAAAACAGTCACGAAGTTTATTGTGTTAACTGCGATGTTGATTCACGATTTCCGGGAAGGGGGTCGGAGCCCACGTTGGAAAATATTAAAGAGCTTGAGGATGCTGCAAAGAAGTTTAAAGCGAATTTTGGAGTTGCCTTTGACGGAGATGGAGACCGAACTATTTTCGTAGACGAGCAGGGCATTCCGTTAACGGCTGAACAGGCGGCTATAGTAATGCTTGAGGGCGGCGAGTTCGGAGATATAGTAGCGAATGTTGAATGCTCGATGGTGCTTGAGGAATACGTGAAGAGCCGCGGCAAAAAGGTGTACCGGGTTCCGGTGGGCCGGACATTCATGGTTAATAAAATGAAGGAGACTGGAGCCGTCTTAGGTGTTGAAAGTAGCGGCCACTACGTGGTTAGGCGCGGTATAAATTACGATGATGGCCTGCTTACTTTGGTGCATTTTGCAGATGCCGTTGCAAGCCTAGGGAAACCCATTTCAAAAATTGTTCCCAAAGTTTATCCGCTGCTCAGGGATAAGGTTCCAGTAGACGATAGGATAAAATTTGAACTTATGGAGCATTTCAAGGAGAAACTGAAGGCGGAGTATGGCGACGTAGAAACAGTTGACGGAGTTAGAGTGAACTTCGAAAACTCGTGGATTCTTGTTAGGCCATCTAATACTGAACCCATTATTAGGCTAACTGCTGAAGCTCAAACAAAAGAAAAGGCGCTAGAACTTTTAAGGAAATTTAAAGCCTTATTAGTTAAAGAAGCCGAAAAATTTAAAGCCTAAATAGCTGGGTGCCATCTTTTCAGGTAGTTTTCTAGTTCTCCTTTCTTTCTGAGGTAGTTGCCGTATCGATATAGAGCTGCTGCTACGCGTGCAGCTCTCTCTGGTGTTGAGTAGCTTGGTATTAGTCCTTCGTCGAAGGTTTCCCGCGTGCAAACAGCAGCCTCGCTCCAGCCAGTGTCGACAGCCACTATTGGTTTGGAAAAATTGTATTCTCTC
>JAPDKD010000024.1 GCA_029258735.1 archaeon
GTATGAACATTTCGATGACTGCATGCATCGCATTGAATACTGGGCTATTGATTGGGTTGGAAGAGAAAGTGAGCATAAAAATAAAACGGTTCTTATTGATAACACACCACCAGAAGTATCGAAGGAATATGGAGAACCATTTTATATTGATGAAACAGGAACAGAATTTATTACAAAAGACACACCTATTTATCTAATTGCTACAGATGAAGGAAAAATAATAAAACTAAACCCAGGCGTACCAATGATATGGCCATTCTGGATAATAAACGATTATTCCCTTGATCTTGATTTACACAACTTCTATTATCAAGATACATCTATTGAGGATGTATGTTACATAGAACTATCAACTCCTGTTGATCTTCAAAATCTTACATGGAGAAATATGATAGGGTTAAACTCGTGCTTTCTCCCGTGGGAAGACAGGGATTTATACTTGGCAGGGGAAATCTGCAGATATCACCTATAGTTCTTCGAAAGATTTCTAGGGAGGACCTAATAGTTGTAGCTACTAAACGTAAACTTAGAGAGACGCCCCTTCTACACGTAGACACTGGAGATGATGAACTTGACAAGAAATTCACTGGCTATATTAGGGTCATTACAGGTTATAGAGAAGAACGTATTGTGAGAATTAAATAACTAGCAAGGTTTAAAATTGCTCTAAGTCGGATAAATTTGAATATCTAATTAGGTTTAGATATAGACCGAGGATGATGAGAAGAGAGTCGTGGGATCGGTGACAGGCACGCCCTTCTCTGATTGACTAGTCCTTTCTTCTGTCAAGGGCTTTGCGTAGCTTTTTTAGCTCCCTGATATAGCCGCGGCTTTCCAGGACGTTAAGAATTTTTTCTTCATCTAGGGCTATCCACATTTGTGATCCCTTAGGGTAGCTTATTTTCACTGGTTCAGGGAGCTTGATCGGCCGTTTAAACACCCACACGTAAAGCGTGTCATGTCCACGCGCATAATCCTCTAGAAAATCTCCAGCGCGGTGCAGCTTTTCGAATCCTTTTAGTTTTGCTACGCTCATTCTGAAAGAGTCCGAGAGCTCCGCAAACCCGTAGAGATATCCTCTCGATACTAGGGCTACCGGGCCGCGTATACGTGTATTACTTTTACGCAGTTCCCACTTCTTCGTTCCAGACGCTATCATTTCCACATAGGGCCAGCGGACAAGCAAGCCTCGAATCTTTTTCTTTCTCATTTTGCTCCGTAGTTTCTGCACAAATTTCTAGAAAAATTTTTTCGGCTTGACGTTTATTTACATATCATTCCTTCTCTGGATTTGCGCTAGGGCTTTAGCTTGGCTAGATTTATATGCGTGCGCTTTTTTCGGAGGCTAGGTTTTAATTAGGTATTTACAAATATTTTCTCTCAGATAAATAGTTGGGGAGATTATGGTTCGACTTTTTGTTAGAGGTGTTGTTAAGAGGAGAAAACTGCCGAAATCGGGGCTGAGATGGAGTAAAGCAGAACTTGAAGTTGAGACTGGGGAAGGCATAATAACTATAGAGTTGATAGGCACTGTCGCGCAGTGGCTTTACGAGAGAGATAGAGTAAAAATAGAGGGAGAAGTATCTTCGAGCACAAAATTTAGGGTATATAGAATCGCCAAAGATGGGGATATTCTACTTTACCCACTTTTTAGGAAGGAATACAAGCTGGAACGAAAGAACCCCGTCACCGGCGAGCACCTATACGAGTATAACATTGTGGCTAGAGAGGCTGAAACGGAGGAAGATTATAGGGCTATTGTGGAGCTGGAGCAATATCACTACGCTAGCAAGAAAGAGCTAGTGGCTATTTGGAGGTGCCCCGACGGTAAGCTAATAGAGAGCAACGTTCCACCCGACTGTGAAACTGGAAAGGCGGAACTCGTAGCTATTAAAGGCTCACTTCCAGCTTCACGCTTCCTAGTTTTAGAGCTGGAGAAGAGGCAGTCTTTTGAGCCGCGGATAGTTGCTTACGTACGCGTCGACCCACCTATACCTTTGATGCATAGGCGGATAGTTAAAAACGGGAAAGTAGAAATAGAGAAAAATATTCGCCTTAAAGTTTTCCCATACGATTGGATTTACCCAACTTTTTGGCCTGAGAAGCTTCTTAAAAAGCTGAAAGAAGAGCTTAATGAATTAAGAGCAAAATATGGAAGAAAGAAGGCTCTATATTTGCTAAGTGAAAAAATAAAGGAGAAAGCGCTCAAAAGGTGTAACAGCGCTGGTGCGAGAATCGCAAGGGTAGTCGTGCACCCGGACTATAGAGGAGATGGGTTGGGCATGCTCGCGGTTTCTGCGGCTATAGAGTGGGTTAGGGAAAGTCCTCCCAAGGAAATAAGGAAAGAATTAGGGATTTCTTGGAGAGATGTTTTTTCTTTAAAAAGATGTGCCGATCCCACGATATTCTCTATACTTTCCAGGAAAGAATATTCTACTCGGGAAATGAAGAGGAAATTGGAAGAGGTTGGGATAAATTACTCCTTCTCCACTATAAAGGGAATGCGAAATATAGGAGTGAAATTTGGAATTTTTGAGAGGAAGCAGGAAAAATGGACAAAAGAGAAGGTAGATAGATTGCTTCGAGAGGAAACAAA
>JAPDKD010000098.1 GCA_029258735.1 archaeon
GTTTCGTATTCTATGGGGTCTCTGTAACCTGCCTCCATGAATCCCTTGAGTCGCAATTTGCAGGAGTCACATTTTCCGCAGGCTTTCTCTTTACCAGCGTAGCATGACCACGTGAGGTGCAGAGGTGCACCTATCCTGATGCCCGTTTCTATGATCTCCTTTTTCCCCATGTTTATCAGAGGCGTCTCTATCTTTATACTTTTACCTTCCACTCCCCTCTTCGTTCCGAGATCGATGACTCTCTGAAAAGCTTCTATGTATTCGGGTCTACAGTCCGGATATCCAGAATAATCGAGAGCATTTACACCAAGATATATGAAATCTGCATCTCTAGATTCGGCAAATGCAAGAGCAAAAGATAGAAAAATGGTATTCCTGGCTGGTACGTATGTTGATGGTATTCCTCTACCTATTTCTTCTAGACCTCTCTCCTCTATTTTCATGTTTTTATTGATGAGAGAACTTGATATGAAAAGTTCAGGGTCGATATCTATGAATTTATGTTCCTTTACATCCAGAAACTCACCTATCCTTTTTGCACTTTCTATTTCTCTTGCATGTTTCTGTCCGTATGAAAAAGTCATTGCAAACAAATCCTTACATCTCCTCCTCGCCAGCGCCGCCGAGACGCAGGAATCAAGACCGCCAGATAAAAGAACCACGCACCTCATATTCTCTTCCTCACTTTTGCACCCTGACCAAATCCTTCATCAACGCCTATCTCAACTTCTTCTACATTATTCAGATTCCTATCCTTTATCCTCTTTATGACCTCATCCAGAATATAGATTGCTAGATTTTCGGCGGAAGTGGATTTTACAGGAAGTATAGCACAGTCCTCTTTTGGAAATTTGTATATTTTATCCCCATTGACGATTTCAACCACATCATCAAGTATTTTCACCATGGGACTCTCTGAAGGTATCAGCATCCTGTGGTCCAGCATTTCTGAGATGTTTTTCAGCATATTTTTGATCAATCTGAAATCCACAATGATTCCATTCTCGGATGGTTTGCCGTATATTCTGGCATGAATCGCATAGGTATGCCCGTGTAACCTCCCGCACTTGTTATATTCAGGAATGATATGAGCGGAGGAGAACCTTATACCGGCAGACCATCCATCTATCTCTATATACTCCATCCTTATTTTTCCCCCCTTTTCTTTCTGTAATCTTCTATCGCTGCCCTGAGTGCATCGGCAGCAAGATTTGAGCAGTGCATTTTTATAGGGGGTAACCCATCAAGTGCATCGGCAACATCATCTCTCGTTATCTTTTCAGCCTCCTCAAGCGTTTTTCCCTTTGCAAGTTCTGTTATCATACTGCTTGTTGCGATTGCAGCTGCACATCCAAAGGTCTGGAATTTTATATCTACTATCCTTCCATTTTTTACCTTGATGTATATGGTCATCGTATCTCCACATACCGGATTTCCCGCTGTACCAATCCCGTCTGCATCCTCGATCACGCCCATATTCCTGGGATTCAGAAAGTGTTCCATCACTTTCTTACTGTACATGGACATTATTATTCCTCCATAGGGGTGATATCTCTCTCAATTTTCCGATGACCTCGGGTAGAACCTCAAGTACGTAATCTACATCTTCCTCCGTATTTTCCCTCCCGAGCGTGAGCCTGAGAGAACCATGAGCTTCAACTGGAGATAAACCTATAGCGAGAAGAACATGCGATGCTTTTAATTTCTTTGAAGAGCACGCAGAGCCTGTTGATGCTGCAATACCCTTCTGATCCAGAAAGAGTATCAGAGATTCACCTTCTATAGCTGTAAATCTGAAATGGGCATTGTTTGGCAACCTCTTTTCGGGGTGACCGTTGAGATAAGATTCTTTCACGCTGTCTAGAATACCCTTTATCAGTCTATCCCTGAGTTTCTTTATTCTGGAGTTATCATCTTCCATCCTGATTTTAGCCAGTCTGCATGCTTCACCCAGACCAACGATACCTGGCACGTTTTCAGTTCCTGACCTTGTTCCCCCCTCATGCCCTCCCCCTGTCTGTATACTCTTAAGTTTTACACCTTCTCTTACAAACAGGGCGCCGACGCCCTTCGGCCCGTATATCTTGTGGGCTGATATAGAGAGAAGGTCTACAGGAAGTTTTTTTACATCTACGTTTATTTTCCCAACAGCCTGTACAGCATCAGTATGGAACAGTACGTTGTACTCTCTGGCTATTTTTCCGATTTCTTCTACAGGTTCTATCGTTCCTATCTCGTTATTTGCAAACATTATGCTTATCAGGAAGGTTCCCTTTGTTATGGAATTCTGAAGTTCATCTAAATCTATGAGGCCGTGTTTATCAACGTTGAGATATTTTATTTCAAATCCCTCTTTTTCAAGGTCTTTGCAGGTCTCAAGAACAGCAGGATGCTCTATGGATGAGGTTATTATGTGTGGTCCTTTCTCTTTCAATTTGTCTCTGTTGAGGTAGGCTATACCCCTTAATGCCAGGTTATCGGATTCCGTACCTCCACTTGTAAAGATAATTTCATTGTCCTTCGCTCCAATCAGATCAGCAACCTTCTCTCTTGATGTCTCGATGGCTTCGTGTGCCTCTCTACCAAATGAA
>JAPDKD010000093.1 GCA_029258735.1 archaeon
CCGGGCGCCTTCGCCACTGGCGGTCCTTCCGGGATTACAGGATTTCGCCCCTACCCCGGAAGTACCCCCGGCCTCTCCCGCCCCCTAGCCCGGCAGTATCCCTCCGGTCCCACGGTTGAGCCGTGGGCTTTAAAGAGGGACTTGCCGGGCCGGCTACGGACGCTTTAGGCCCAATAATCGTCCCGACCACTCGCGGGGCTGGTATTACCGCGGCGGCTGACACCAGACTTGCCCCCCGCTTATTCCCCCGGCTTTTTAGACCGGGGAAAAGCCACCCTCTTCGGGTGGCACTCGGGGTGACCCCGTCACGGTTTCCCGCATTGCGGAGGTTTCGCGCCTGCTGCGCCCCGTAGGGCCTGGGCCCTTGTCTCAGTGCCCATCTCGGGGCTCCCGCTCTCACGGCCCCTACCCGTTATCGGCTTGGCGGGCCGTTACCCCGCCAACTACCTGATAGGACGCAGCCCCATCCTCGGGCGAGCGTGACGAGGATGGCGTCACGCCCCTTTCGGTGCGGACCCATTCCAGGTGTCCGCGCCTATGGGGGATTAGCCCCAGTTTCCCGGGGTTATCCCCCTCCCGAGGGTAGGTTAGCCACGCGTTACTGAGCCGTCTGCCACGCCCGGCCATGCCCCCGGGCGTGCGACTTGCATGGCTTAGCCCTACCCCGATAGCAGTCCGGTCCGGCAGGATCAACCGGAGTCTGGCCGCGAGGCGGAGGAGCACACCACAATACGCAGTAAGCATGCTACTAGTGCGCGGGTACTTTCTGTGCCGCGCTGGGACCTTATCAGACCCGATCCCGAGGGATCGGGACCTCACGGTGTAGCCGCGACCGGAGGCCACCCTTTCATTCGGGGTAGTCCGTCTACCCCTTTTCCAGGTGAGCCGCCGGATTTGGCCGCGGCTATTTTATTTTCTTAAGCTGGGATATTATATATCTTACGGCTATGTTTCTCCTAGGGGTGTTGCTTAGTATTCAGGCTTCTACCTATGGCTTTGGCGAGGTTTAGGTGTGTAGCTCTTGCGGCGTGCGGTGGAGCTTTTGAGAACTCCATCAATAATTCTAATTCTTTTGCTGGAAGCAATAAGCGTTGTAGGTTCCTAGCATTTTTGTCAATTTTAATGGCGTACTCTAACGCTTCATTAGCTGTTATCCTTTGTAAAGGGTGAATCGGTCTAGTTAAAGCGTTAAAAAGAGCGTGGATTGGCGGTGGATTTAAGGCGTCAAGAATTGCCTGTAAGGCTAAATCGTCTGCTACGAAAGGCGTAAGTATTTTTAGATTTTTTCGACTTGCCGCGTATTGGTATATTTCCACGTATGAGTGCACGTGTGGCTCCTTTTCAAGCTTGTTACATATCTTTTCGGCGTGATTTTCTATTAGCGATTGTTGCCCTATGTAGACGCAGCTGATCTTTGCGTCATATCTTTTTTCGAGCGGTGCCACTATGTAGAGTTGAATTAGCGAGGAAGGTGTGGGAGTAAGAATGAGCAAAACGCTGTCCCGCGGCTTTAAACCTGCACGCGAAAGTTCGTATTTAACGCGTTGTTTAATTATTCTGTGTAGGGATAATTTACTGCTATTCACGGGGTAAATATGGTTTGGTGCATTTTTAGGTTTGGCGGTGACTTCACCTGCAGCCGCATTATTGGTCGGCTGATAAAGCTTAACGGTATCGAAGAAGAGTACTGGGTGGATGTTGCTGGAGGTAGGAGAAGAAAATGTACTAGGAGGTGGGTCGTCGAGAAGAGCCCCGTATTTTGGCTTAACAAACCTCGCGGAGGAGTAAAAATATGCGTCGAGTATAAAGGGATTAGGGGGCTTCGGGGAGAATGCTTTGAAGCTGCTTGTGTAAATTATCGTAGATGCTTGGTTTTAGGGGTACGCCGAGTTAAAGGTATAGGCCGCTTGAGCATTAACGATATCATGGATCTCGCTTTTAGCGACATTGAAATGTACAGGGGTATAGAGGGCGGATATTTTATTGCGTTAGAAGGCATGAAGGGGGAATTTATCTTGAACGTGGCTCTAGAAGTTGTAAGATGGCTGAAAAGTATGGGCTTTTACTCTGAGATAGTGGGGGGAATATGGGCTGGTGGCTTTGAGCAACTTTTTAAACTCTTAAAAAGGCTTAGAAAGGAATTTTACATCGGAGTGGCCGTAGGGTACTTGCTCACGGCAAACTATATTCTTCCCGGTGTATGGTTTACTCGTGAAGAAGATTTTCCAGATTTGTGGGTTAGTGTTGATCCTACTATTAACATTCCGCCGAAAATGAGCGTCGAAAAATTTTATGCCGACTTTAAATCAACAGTAGAATTTATAGAAGAACGTTTAAAGCCGATTCTGGAGGAGACATCTATGCTCTAATAAAATGGCTTCTTTCCTTGCCTAAAGGTATCGTTGCATCAATGCCCCACTTTGCTGTAATTAGGTTTTTTTGGTCCGC
>JAPDKD010000020.1 GCA_029258735.1 archaeon
GAGACTTTTCGCCCAGCACATAGGTGCAAGGGCACACATATTCCCGTACGGGGACGGCGAGCTCGAAGAGACTCAAGAGGTTAAGTTCAGGCTTGCGGAGCTTCTGCGCGAGCTTCAGCCGAGAACAGTGATTACGCATTGGAAGGGAAGCATGCACAGAGACCACATTATAACCAGCAGGATTGTGGTGGACGCGGTGTTCTATGCGGCCAACCGCTGGATGCCAGTTAAGGGCAAGCCTTGCTGGGCTAGGCTTTATTATGCAGAGAACTGGGAGGACCCCGTGGGCTTCACACCCGAGGTCTACATCGATATTAGCGACGTGTTCGAGAAGTGGATGGAGGGTCTACGGCTATGCGCGTTCGCCAGAGGCGAGACGGGGTTCAACTACATCGACTACTATTCAAGCCTAGCCCGGATTAGGGGGCTAGAAGTCGGAGTGAGGTACGCTCAGGCCCTCATGAAGCCATGGTATGCACGTAAAGTCCGTGTGGAGATTGAGAACCTGTAGCTTCATTTCCAAGCGGCAAGGGAGAGCTGTTCCGGAATGTTTAATGAGCATTTCGACTTGGATAGGCTTCCCCTAGCGGCATTAAAGGTTTCGTTGGCCCTCTCGCTGCTCACACTAATCAACTATGGGATGGCTCTTCCTGCTCTGGTCGCTTCGCTCGGCGGGACCGTGTTGGTTGTTGGTAGCGTTCTTTCGCTTGCCGCGTTTTTTAGAGCTGTTTCTAGAGTTTTTGCTGGATTTCTTAGGGATAGGCTTGGGGATAGACCCGTTCTGTTCTTAGCAGCTGCAATGAGGGGGCTGGCTTTCACGCTACTAGCCTTTTCACAAGACGTCAGGCAGGTGGCGCTAGCTGCTGTGCTGTTTTCTTCTTCGCAGGGGTTTGAGAGCATTGCTCTACTGTCCTTTACTGCCTCACAGACCGTGGGCAGCTCGGCAACCAGCACGTTTTTCGGGCTTGTTTTGACTGTTCGCATGTTACCGGGTACTTTATCCTCGGTGTTTACCGGCTTTCTGGCTAAGACTTTTGGAGTAAAGAGCGTATTTGCAGCTGGAATGCTACTTTCAGTTGCTGTTCTAGCGGCTCTCTCTAAAGTTGAGATTAGATCATCAAAGCACCCATCTAAGATAGAAAATGCTGGAAGGGTTCTGAAATTTGAATACATGATTCTCTGGCTTAGCACACTTTTTCTGTTCATGGCTGTGACTTCATTTGCGCCTTTACTTACGCTCTGGGTTACGCGCGAGCTAGGCTATGACCTCGCAATCTTGGGTCTAGTGCTGTTTCCTCAAAGCTTGGTTGCTCTTTTCTCGCGGGTCTATTCTGGCTACATAGCGGATAAGCTGGGCAGCCTGAAAAGCTTGATACTTGTAGGCCTCGTTAGGTTTGCCGCATTTTTCCTTATACCCTATGCGTCTGCGCCCTTGCTGCTGGCGGCTCTAGTCGCGCTGCGCGGCTCTCTTATGGCAGGTCCTCCAAGGAACGCATATATAGCTTCGCTGTTTAACAGAAAAAGTTACGGAAAAGCTTATGGTGCTGTTGGAGTTGCCCAAGATATGGGAGGAATCGTCGGCCCTTTAGCGTCCTCGCTCATCGCCGAAGTTTGGGGCTTTAAGGCAGCGTTCCACTTCATGGCTTTATGCGTCGCAATCTATGCTTCACTTCTGCTCCTTCTTCTAAAAGAAAATAAACCCACAGGACTTGTTCGATAAATTTAAAGGCTTCCTATATATTGTTAGGTTGTGAACACTCTGGGGTATCATTATGTGGTGGAAGCGTCGGGCTGCGACCCGAAGGTGCTTGAAGACGCCAAGGAACTCAAGAGAATAATGCTAGAGGCAGCTAAGATAGGCGAAATGGAAGTTCGATCAATGTACTTTTACAAGTTCTCGCCGCGCGGCGTCAGCGGCATGTTGATAGTCTCCGAGTCCCACATCTCGATACATACCTGGCCCGAAAAGGGCTACGCCGCCGTTGACGTGTACACATGCGACACCGACTCCAAGCCCGAGAAAGCGCTGGAGTACATTCTTAAGCGGATTGGCGCCGACTACGCGCATATAACCGAGATAGAGCGGGGAATCGAGGACGAAGATGGCACGTACACGCATGCAATACTTTCATGGGATGAGGAGCCTAGGGAAGAAGCAAAAATAAAATAATTTTTTCTTTCTTTTCTTTACTTCCTAGAAGTTCAGTATTATCTTCTTAACCGCGTTGATTACTTTGGCTTGGTCTCCGCTCTCTCTAGTCTCCTCCAGCTCCTTCCTACGGGCGTAGATTGCGAGCGCCTTCTTCATGAGGTTTCCGAAGAGCTCCTTCGATAGAGCTATGCCCTTGACGGGGTCCATCCGGTAGGTGAACTGGTCTTCGGAGTACCATCCCTCG
>JAPDKD010000072.1 GCA_029258735.1 archaeon
GCGACAGCAGGATAGTGGAAAGAGGAAAAGTTAGCCCTCCTATCAGGCCCAGAGTGAGAGGCTATATTATACCAAGACCCATAAACTCTCATACGCACATCGGGGATGCTTTTATAAGAAAGAAGATTAAGAATCTACCCAAAGATATAGAAAAACTGGTTGCGCCGCCGCATGGATTAAAACATGTTTTACTGGAAAAAGCTGATAGAGATGAAATTATATGCGGAATGAAGGAAAAGTTGAGAGAGATGGAGAAAACAGGTATATCAGCATTCTGTGATTTCAGAGAGGGGGGTAAAGAGGGTGTCAATATCCTGAAAAAGGTGCTGGAAGAGTTTAATCTGAAAGGCGTTATTCTGTCCAGACCAAAATCTCTTGAATTTGATGAGAATGAGGTTCTCGATCTGCTTATGATATCAGATGGCATTGGTCTCAGCAGCGTATCTGATTGGGATTACGAGGAAATAAAAAGTATCGCTTCTCTGGCAAAAGAAAAAGGGAAATTGTTTGCAATTCACGCAAGTGAGAGAGTTCGAGAAGATATTGATAAAATCCTCGACCTGAAACCGGATTTTTTGATTCACATGAATAAAGCGAACCAGGACGATCTGGAGAAAGTTAAGGAGGAAGATATTCCAATAGTTGTATGTCCAAGGTCCAATGAATTCTTTGGCTTAAAACCGAATCTGGAATTGTTCAGAAAAGTTGGTATAGAACTGTCACTGGGAACCGATAATGCAATGATATCCACTCCAGATGTTTATGAGGAGATGGTATGGATAAAAAGAAATTTTGGAGGTTTCTCTATTGAGGAATTGTTGAGAATGATAACTTACAATCCCGGAAAGATTTTTGATGTGAAGTTTCCAGAATTTGTTGAAAATGAGCCTGCTGATTTCGTTGTGCTCGATACAAAATCTTTAAAACCGGTATTAGTTTCAGTGTCAGAGGCTGATAGACCATGAAGGTTAAGGATGTTATGAACAGGGAGCCTGTGGTTGCGTATGTACCGGGTACGGTAAGGGAGGCACTGAAGATTCTTGCAAAACATGATATATCGGGCGTTCCAGTTCTCAAAAGAGGAACACGCCAGCTTGCAGGAATGGTCACAAGGAACGATATATTCAAAAATCCTGATGAGGAGCAACTGGCAATAGTAATGAATCCTTCTCCATATACTGTAAAGGAAGATGACGATATAAAGATTGCAGCAAGGGTCATCTATGAGAATAAGATTCATTGCCTGCCTGTCCTTGATAAAGATAATAATCTAGCAGGTGTAGTAACACCTGATGATCTCTTGAAAGTTATAGAGAAGACTGACGAGAGATATGTCCGAGATTTTTACACGACATCATGTGTACCAGTATACCAAGAAACTCCTTTACCTACTCTTATGGAGATAATAAGCATAACAAATGAGAGTGCTCTTCCTGTACTGGATGATGAAGGAAGACTGGCAGGAATCGTGACAGATGGCGACCTCTTCAAGCTCAGCCATATAAAGGAGAGTGTATCCAAATCCGAGTTTGGTCTCGGAGACGATGAAGATGCCTGGACATGGGAAGGTATAAGAGATGTTCTCAGGTTGTACTATTCCACGTCAAAAATCGACCTTCCATCTGTCCCTGTGAAAGAGGTTATGGTCAAAGAAGTTGAAAAGGCGACCATGAAGACCCCAATATCAGAAGCTGCACACATGATGCTCAGGAAGAAAATAAATCAGTTGCCTGTTGTCAAGAGCGATGACAGACTCGTTGGTATGGTGACAGATATAGAGTTGATGAGAGCAATTTATGAAGACTGAAGATAACATGAGCAAAGACAAGTATGATAAGATAATCTCTCTGGCGAAGAGGAGAGGCATTCTTAACCCGTCTTTTGAGATATATGGAGGTGTGGCCGGATTCTACAGTTATGGACCCCTTGGCTCCATAATAAAAAGGAACATAGAGAATGTATGGAGAGGTTTCTATCTATTCAGAGAAGGGTTTATTGAGATAGATACTCCAACGATCACGCCTTATGAAGTTTTGAAAGCATCTGGACATGTTGATGAGTTCACAGATCTTACTGCGATCTGTGATTCATGTGGCAGATATTTTAAAGCGGAAGACATAGAAAAGGATGGAAAATACATCTGCCCTGTTTGCAACAAAGAGATCAAGAAATTGAGATACACTAATCTGATGTTCCAGACAAAAATAGGGGTGGGAGACGAAAGAAGAGCTTTTCTGAGACCAGAGACTGCGCAGGGGATATTTACCGAGTTTCACAACCTTTACAGATTTGTAAGAGAAAAACTACCTTTTGGAGTTATACAGATAGTAAGAGGATACAGAAACGAGATCGATCCCAGACAGGGAGTGATAAGACTAAGAGAAT
>JAPDKD010000045.1 GCA_029258735.1 archaeon
CGGACCCCTCTCTGATTCCGAGAGCCCTCCTTATCTCAGCCGGAATGACTATCCTGCCCCTCTTTTCTACGGTAATTTTGCCCATTTCAATTGGCCCACTATGGAGCATGAATAAGCCCATATTTTAGCCTTACCATCCGAAAGCTCATTTAATATCTCTTTCCCTAAACCTCCCTCTCTCCGGCTATTTCCAGATTTCATATCAAAAGCGGTAGCAGATACTGGAAGAGGATCAGTTGATCGCTAAAAATTCTCCCGATCTGGAACGCTCTTCCAAAAAATCTTTAAGGACGCCGACGTAGGGGAGAAAAGTTTACGGGGAGGGTGAGGCTGAGCTTGCCGAAGGACACTTTTAGGGAGGACGCCGCGAAGGCCGTGAACCTCCTCCTCAGGATCGGCGAGGAAACCCAAGTCGGCGTTAACAGGACTGCAGGATTCGGGATGTATAAAATTACCAGATCCCTCCAGCCCCTTAAACGGATAATCCCATCCTCAAAACAGCAGAGTACTTTAGCAAAAAAAGTTTAACAGGCATATGCTCTATTGCCTTCCTGTTGCTAGTTTATGTAGTCTTTTATCTAGTGTCCCGTCTGGTAACATCCAATCTGGGTGGGGCTCACCTTTCTCTTCCATCTGGTATCGGACGCAGCTTTCCCAATCCCCTTTACAATATAGTTCTATCCATCTTCTATCGAGCACTCCTTTCTCGTAGAATCTCCTCATGGGGCATACGGAATACCATTTACAATCAGTTAGCAACACCTTCAGCTTGTAGTAATGTTTCACGACCCTGTCTTTGATGGAGTCGTCATAGAGCAGCGATGCCGGATGTTCTAGGGGAAGTATCTTCCTATCTCCGGCTAGGAAAAGTTTTCCGCAGATCGAGGCGAATTCCGATCCAAGGGGCAGGGAGATAGAATACTTTTCGAATAGGTATCTGGTTGGATAGTAGCCCAGCGGAACTAATACTTCTGGATTCACTATCTCGATCTCCCTATCTAGGTATTTGCTGCAAGCCGCGATCTCGTCCGGTTTCGGCCTTCTGTATTTTGGAAGCATGCATTTAATGAGGTTGGTCATGTAGATCTCCTCCCTCTTAACGCCCGCGGCGGATAGTAGCTCGTCCAATACTTTTCCGGAAGGTCCGATGAACATTCTTCCCGCTTCATCTTCTCTCTTTCCGGGGGCTTGTGCAACTAGCATCAGCTTCGCGTTTAAACTTCCTTGCCCGCATACGGCGTTCTTCCTAGTCCTATATAGCCCGCAACCCCTACAGTCTTTTATCTCACTGTTAAGCTTCTCGATGCTTCTCTTCTTGAGGAGGAGATCCTCCTGATCGACGCTCATGCCAATTTCCACGTTATTGACATTTAATTTATCTTTAGTCATTCTCGTAAAGGAGCGATATCTCATCCTCGGAGTTTTTGAAGAAATTCAACAGCTCATGACCAAGTTGTAGGAGGCTTCTTGTATTGGATCTAACCGCCGGTTCATATCTATAATCGACCCCCGAAACAAATCTCAAGAAGAGAATTGAAAGCAGGTGGTAGTGGTTTTTCGGAAGGTTTTTCAGCCTTTTTCGAATTGGAGTGTTTCGGGTTGGGGGTTGAAAGGCTTATATTAGGCGTCTCTCGGCTCATTTTGATGAAGGAGTTTGAGCTAGAGGAGATTTCTAAGCGTATTGATCATACGATTTTGAAGCCCTATGCCTCGGTCGATGATGTTAGGAGGGTTTGCGAGGAGGCTTTGAGGTACGGCTTCGCCGCGGTCTGCCTGAACCCGGTCTACGTTCCGATCGCCTCCGAGATTCTCAGGGGTTCCGATGTTAGGGTTTGCTCGGTTGCCGGGTTCCCGCTCGGGTCGACGGTTAAGGAGGTTAAGGTTTTGGAGGCTAGGAGGGCTGTCGAGCTCGGCGCCTCCGAGATAGATATGGTGATGAATATTCCGATGTTTAAGTCCGGGAGATACGATTACGTCGAGGAGGAGATTAGGGAGGTGAAGGAGGCGATTGGGGGAGGCGTTCTGAAGGTGATCATAGAGTGCTGCTATCTCACCGACGAGGAGAAGGTTAGGGCGGCTCAGCTGGCCGAGCGGGCTGGAGCCGACTACGTTAAGACCTCGACGGGCTTCGGCGAGTGGGGCGCTAGGGTCGAGGACGTTAGGCTTCTCAGGAGGGCTTTATCGCCTAGGGTTAGGATAAAGGCGGCCGGAGGGATAAGAACCGCCGAGCAGGTTATCGAGCTCATCGAGGCCGGCGCCGATAGAATTGGAACGAGCTCGGGGGTTAAGATAATTCAAGAGCTTCTCAAACTCTT
>JAPDKD010000120.1 GCA_029258735.1 archaeon
TCAAAATGCTCTTCATCGTCCAAAGCTTTGGCTATATCCAAGGCAAGGAGCTCCTCTTTAGTTTTGGGTTTTATCTCCTTAGAAGCCCTGAATCTGGAAAAATTTTTAACCGCGCTATTGTTGTTATTAATTTTTGTTAAATAATTATTGTTTGTGTGACCTACTGACACATTCAAAGTGACATCCCTGTCACAAGGGTGTGACATTCCTTTCACACCAGGATCAAGGAGCCAGTAGGTACATCTTCCTCTTTTTTTCTCTTTTCTTATTAGCCCAAGCTCCTCCAAGAGCCTGAGTTTTCGTATCACGGTTCTTCTGCTGAGTCCTGTGAGTTCAGCTATTGTCCTTTGCGTGGGAAAAGAAGTTTGTGTTTTCGAATTGGCGAAGAACGCCAAAGCACTGTAGACCAAAAAACCTGTTGCACCTAGTTTCTTGATGTGCCTTCTCAAAATTCCCTTGCTGATCCAGAACCAGTCGCCTCCTTCTTTGTCTCTGATAGGCTTCATATAATTCTCATCATCACTTTAGCGTAGCAGGAAGGGCAAAAGAGATAAGGAGAGCAAGTTATAGTGAAGAAGCCATTTATCCGTCCTGCAATGAAGTAGCCCTTACTCATAATATTTGCTTACCCTGTCATGGTCTGTCGTGTGGTATCTACCTGCTAAAGTGTCCTCATCTGCTTTGTAGGGAATTTTCTTGGTTATACCCAGCTTTCTAAGCTCTTCCCTGATTCTTTTTACATCTTTCTTGTCAGTCCAATCGTAGGTATAGACACATATTACATGCCCTTTAGATCTTTTGCTCCTCAAAGGGTTGGTTTTTGCAGTTGAGACTTTTGCACTATTTCCTAACGTGCCTTCTTCTACAGCTTTTTTGATTTTCCTCCAAACTTCATCTACATTCTTTGGAGAGACAAAGATGAGCCATTTCCCGCTTCTGGAGGTGAGTTTTGGATATTGTCCCTTCTTTCTAAATGCATAAAGCCAATAAACTTGGGTTATCTCTGAGGGATTGGCGTCTTGCAAGAAAAGATAACAATCTTCGCATAGAGAAATTGTTGTAAGTCCCTGTGGGTATAAGAATTCCTTTTCATGGATCTCTCGGTTACAGAATTTGCACCGCATTTTTACCCTCCTTTCTCAGGATAGTATTTCCTAACTTCAAAAGCTTCCCATTCGCGCCTCCCGCATAGATGGTGGATTGCAACCAACTTTTGGACATGATTTTTATCGTTGTATTCCCAGAATTCATGGGCCTCTAGGCGAGTACTTTCGACACCACAGATCTAACACCGCTTTCCTTCCTTTTCGAAAATTTTCTGCTTAAGCTTCTTCCATTTGCTTGGCCGACCTTTTGCCTTGTAGAGCTGATAAAGAGAGGAGAACCATACTGTAGAAGGGATAAGTTCAATTGTCAGTTTGAGATTTTTCTTTTTCATTTTTTGAAATGCTATTTGCTTTAAGGTTGAGCCTCAAGGAAATTTTGTCCCTCTTTCTGGTCTATGTTTTCTGGTTAACCTGAAAGGTATGCCATTAAGCAGGAAGGCGGTTGAGGAGTTTAAGGAGATCTATCGCAAAGAAACAGGACAAGAGATTTCTGATAAAGAAGCTCGAGATATTGCCGAAGAGCTCTTTTTCTTTTTCAAATTGATCTGCCGCCCTCTACCGAAAAAGGGGAAGGGAAAGGAAAATCGGAGTGCCTCAAGGTTTTCAGGGAAAGGTTATTGACTTCTCATTACCAAAAGGGCTAAATTATGACGAAAAAGGTCGTTTTAAAGAAATCCCTGCCATACTTCCATGCGTTATTTCATCTACTGCCGTAAATCCTCCGAATCTGAGGATAAACAAGTCCTTTCCATCGAATCCCAAATAAACGAGCTCAAGAAACTCGCAAGAAAGCTGAATTTGAAGGTGGTTGACATCTTCACCGAGTCCCGTTCCGCCAAAGCACCCGGCAGACTCGTCTTCAATGAAATGATAAAAAAGATCAAACAAGGGAAGGCGGAGGGGATCCTTTGCTGGAAACTGGATCGCCTTGCCCGAAACCCAATCGATGGAGGCCAGATCATCTGGCTCCTCCAGAAAGGGATCTTGAAGTGCATCCGGACTTTCGATCGAGCTTATTATCCTGAAGACAACGTGCTTTTGATGAGCGTGGAGTTCGGGATGGCAAACCAATATATCCTCGATCTGAGCAAGAACA
>JAPDKD010000047.1 GCA_029258735.1 archaeon
GTTCGCTACTATGGGCTTCGGCAAAGTGTTATGTAGGACAAGCGTTAAGTTGACGTTCCAAAGCTTTCCAGCCTTATATGTTACAACGTCTGCCCTAGCTATATAGACTGGGCTTAAAGCTTCAAGGTAGACGTCCCTGTATATGCCGCCATAGTTCCACCAATCGCAGATTCTATAAGGAACTATGGCTTTAGTGGTGTTCCATGGGATGTTATCGACTCGCACTATTAGGGTATTATTGCCGCCGAAGTTCAGAAAGCCCGTAACGTTGAATATGAACGGCGTAAAACCTCCCTCATGATAGCCCAAGTAGTGTCCGTTAAGCCACACGTCGGCAAAGTAGTTTGCGCCCTGAAAAACCAGTCTCACAAACTTGCCCTTAAATGTTTCAGGGACAGTGAAGACTTTACGATACCAGGCAACTCCCTGGTATGCTTCGTGCTTTGAGTCTCTAACGTTATTGCTGCTCGGCACGCGTATTTTTTCCCAGCCTGATAGTAGAAGAAGCCTCTTAAGTCGCTGTTCCAATTTTCCTATATTTTCCACTGTTCTTTGAGAAAGCGTGTTAAAACTGGAGCTTTTATCATAGTATATGCTCCACTCCCCGTTTAGGCTATATACGGTTCTACAACATTGAGGTTCAAAGCTGGGATAGGGCAGTCCATTCTGCAACGGGATTAACACGCCATCTATTTCTTCTAGCTTAAACGTGGGAGAAGCGTACACGGAGTTTTGAGGAGCAGAAAATACCATATGCGATCCGAGAAGTATTGCAACCAGCATGGCCAATAAGCAAAGTCTCATCATGAACGTTCTAGGTAAAAACTCCGGACAATTGTTGATATTTTTTCCTAACAAATTAGAGCGTGGCACTGTTTACATTGAATCTTTGCTTCAAAGCATTTTCCAATCTTTTTATTCTTTCCTTGCTTTTCAAAAGAACTCTATTTACCTTTTCGACTAAGAGGGGGTATTTTTCGTATTTAACTATCAACTTGCCGTCAAGTATGAGCGGCATCTCTATCCGTTCGGTTCCAACTATCTCGACCGGGCACCTACCCTCTTTTATTCCCTGTATTCCGGCACGCTTAAAGCCGCTTCCCCGCGCTATCACGAGCATCTTTAAGGCGTCGTCAATGCTGCGGCACATTATGTGAAGTATAGGCGGCTGAACCCCAAGCCAAAGATTCCTCGCCTCCGAAGCCTCAACCGTTGCCTTTAGTTCTTCTGCCGTGATGGGGCGATGCCACTTAGCTACCACGCGCATAACTCCCTTTTCACCTGGGATCTCCGTCTCGGCTATCTGTATCCTTCCGCTACAGCTACTTGTCGTATAATAGGCATTCAAGCTGTTTATGAGTTCCAATAGAGGGACTATGTCCTCGTCAACCATGCCTTCCTTCTTTTCTTTCAAAAGCCGATTTACGTAATGATTTTTCCTCATGATCCAGGAGAGGTCGTAATCCTTCGCCACTGCAGGTCCCTAAGCTAAGTCAACTGAGAAAAATAATATATCTTGACAGCCTTCAAGGCATTTGGAAGCGATAGCATTTAATTTAAATTTCCTGTAAATGCTTATATTTTGGCGAAAAAGATGGCGAAGAAGATAGGCGTTGCAGTTGCCGGGCTAGGAAGAATAGGCGCCTTACATGCAGAGTTCTTCTTTAACAAGGTGGAAGGAGCCCGCTTAGTAGCCGTCATGGACATCATCGAGGAGCTCGCTAAAAGCGTAGCAGAAACCTACAGGGTTAAAGCATATACCGACTACGACAAGCTCCTGAAAGACCCCGAAGTCGACGCAGTAGTTATCTGTACGCCTACCTGGCTCCACAAGGACATGATTATAAAGGCTCTAGAAGCCGGTAAGCACGTTTTCACGGAGAAGCCAATGACCGTAACAAGCGCAGAAGCCGACGAAGTAATAGCCAAGCTAAGGAAAAGCGGCATGAAGCTTCAAGTCGGCTATATGAGGCGCTTCGACTACGCCTACTCCCGGGCTAAAAAGAGAATAGAGGAGGGCGAAATCGGCAAGCCGCTTACCTATATAGCCTTGGCGAGAGACCCAACTGCGCCTCCTGGCTGGGCGGCGGACCCATCTAAGAGCGGCGGCATATTCTTAGACATGCTGAGCCACGACTTCGATATGGCCAGATTTCTGATGGGATCTGAAGTCAAGAAGGT
>JAPDKD010000075.1 GCA_029258735.1 archaeon
AAAAAGATGATCTTTTAGACGAATTTTATAATGAGGCAAAAGAGAGGGCAAAAGTGATACATTCAATAATGGAAGATTTAGATTGGGATCTATTTTGGGCTGTATTTAATGAACCCGACCATATTCTTCATAAATGCTACGAGGAAGTGTTTAATGGATACAAAAAAGCACTAAAACCCTTCAAAATATTCGACCAAACAGTAAAGAAAGCACTAGAATTAGCTGACCTTACAATAATTGTTTCAGATCACGGATTTTCAAAATACAAGTATTATATAAACGTGAACTCATTACTCAGCAAATTAGGGTTAATTAAACAAACTTGGGAAAAAACAATGAAGGAATTTGAGGATTTTGGCAGTAAAGATATCACAACTAAAAGAATTAGAATATCGGAAAAAATGTATAAAATTGCCTCAATAAAGCTGATTAAAATTATAATTAAGAAATTTTACAAATTGCTTACCAGTAAAGACTTAAAAGCTAAATTACCGTATCCGGACCCGAAAAACTCTAAAGCATTTATGTCATCGAAAATGGCATTCGGAATCCATGTTAAAGATAAGTCTTGTGAGAATCTTATTATAAGCGCAATGAAGGAAACGGAAGGTATTACTAGCGTTTGGAATAAACATGAAATCTACCGCGGCGACTATGTAGAAAAGGCACCTGACATTCTATTCCTAACCGACTTCGATAACGGATATACCGTAGGAACCTTAATGCTTCATCCCCGAGTGGTTGTGCGCGTGAATTCTTATTGGCATCATCCAGACGGCATAGTAATTGTTTCTGGTGACAATGTTAGTCCAATGTGGTTGGAAAGAAAAGTGGAAACATTCGATATAGCCCCCACAATCCTACAATATATGAATCTACCTTTACCAGTAGATACCGACGGCAATCCACTTCCAAATATAAACTACCCACAAAAACAAACTAAACATTACGACTATCTAAAACATTGGCGACTAATCAGACAAATTCAATTGAAAAAATCGAAACTAACAATATAACTCATTTCCTCGCAGATAACATAGTGTGCTTCAGTAAATATAACTGATGAGGTACCGATGGTATAATCGAAACCATTACACGAGACCCATCCCAAAGTCTCCTTTTATTCTAAGAGAAGTCACATTTTTGATAATCATTTTGTTCGTCGTTTACTATATTTTGCTTACTTTCGATCTTGCCCTAACTCACTTCCCTTTCTTTTCCGTAACTTTACGATTGCACTTAGATATTATAAAGTCTTTCTGACGATTAACTTCTTATTTGCGTAAATAGCCTAACTTTGTAAGCTTCTTCAGAACCTTTTTAACATTATACTCCACTGAGTCATGTTCTGTGTCGAGCACTACTTCTGGGTTTAGTGGTTCTTCGTATGGGTCCTGTATTCCAGTCATATTCGTTATTTCTCCCGCCAAAGCCTTCCTATACAACCCTTTAGGGTCTCGCCTCATACACTCCTCAAGCGAACACTTACAATAAACCTCAACAAACTTTGGAAATTGCCTTCTGGCGTACTCTCTAACGCTTCTATAAGGCGAAATCAGCGATACAATACAGTTTACGCCGTTTCTTGCTAAAAGCTCACATACATAAATCACCCTCCTGTTGTGGGTTTCCCTATCTTCCCTACTGAAGCCTAGTCCAGCGCTTAAATTCCGCCTAACCTCATCCCCATCGAAAACTTCAACTTTCAAGCCCTTCTCCCTAAGTTTAGCCTCAAGCCCCCTCGCAATAGTCGTCTTTCCCGAGCCTGGCAGTCCGGTAATCCATACGACAAAGCCATAATCATCAAAGCTCATACAAACACCTCTTCTATAGGCTTTCCCTCCATATCGGCTGGAACAGGAAATCCCATAGCCTTCAAAATGGTTGGAGCTATATCCAAAATTGAAACATCCCTTATTCTCTTTCCAATTTTCTTTTGTGGGTCATAAAAGATGAATATGCCATATTTGGAGTGCACGGCGTCATCAGGTCCAATATCGTTTTCCGGAAGATACAGCGTGTTATGTCCAATGGTTCCAGCGGATCTCCAGGAAAGATTATCGAAGTAGACTGTAAGGTCGGGATAATCGCCTATTCCATTAGGATAGAGTTCTTCCGGAGTATAAACTTCAGTTTTCCATTTCTCGCCGTTTGGCCCCCTTATA
>JAPDKD010000116.1 GCA_029258735.1 archaeon
GGTAACAAAGTCAAACATGTTCCAGTTTCTCCACATGCGGTATCTCGTTCTGCCATGACTTATTGGCTCATTGTTTAACCATTTAACAAATTCATCCGATGAAATTTTATTTTGGAGGACGTAGTGACGGAGTATTATAAGCGTGAAGACATAGTCCTCGCTTATATCCGCAACTTCATCCATATCGGTGAAAGGGCGATAATGGGGATAGTTGCAAGCCCAGTCGGAAATCCATGGATACGTGCAAGGGTCTTCGGATGTGAAGACTTGATCCGGCTTTTTGATACTTCTTAATGTTCTGTACAAGCGTAGCGGAGAATAATTTCCGGGAACTGCGGGATCTGAACAAAGACAGTGCTCGCAACCGTGCCAGATTGTATCTCCAGAGAAACAGTAGGAAATGGCTGGATGGTCTAATCTAAGTCCATCAAATCCCCTCCCATTTATTTCCCTCTCATATAACTCCTTGAATATTCTGATGACATCCTCACTCTGTGGATTAACAACTAAGCCAAAACCATTGAACTCGCATGCATATTCTCCATCCAAATTTCTTACCAATATATCTTTATCTCTGTGGGCAATCTGATACTGATACAGATATCCTCCTATCCCTTCTCTATCATAATCAATTGTTTGAGCCCAGGGGGCAACTCGCCCCCTGCATACTGGTGAAGGAGGGGTTGTGGTTGCTATCTGAAACATCGTTATCACTTTAAGTCCAGCTGCATGGGCTTTATCAAGAAAATTGGAAAGATCCTCTTCGGTGCCTCTCGCAGGATCAAGCTTTTCATAGTTCCGTACCTGCCATCGAAGACCCGGTGCAAATGAGTTGCAGTGTTCCCATATGGGAACGAGTTCGATGAGTTTAACTCCAACATCCTTTAAAATTGGAATCATATCAGCAAGCTCATTAAAGGTGGTTGTTTTCAATATCAATTCCTCGCAAAAGGTTGCTCCTTCCTTAATCCAGGAGTTTTTATCTTCGCCGTCAGCGAGACCATTGTGCGATTCTTTCAAACCAGTTAGGTAGTTTTCGTTAGCCCATTCGCATGTCCTTAAATTATCTGCCAGGTTTGCTGTACCAGATGTTACTATCGAGCACAATATGCCAATTGCTATCAGCTTCTTCATTCTTATTTCCCTCCCAAATTAAATGTTATCACATCAATTTCATCCTGTGCCTTGTTTCCTTGCCCATCATATGCAACAACTTTAATCTCACGTTTCCCTATGGCGAATTCATTCCATAACCATTCATATGGTGAGGAATTATCGATCGATTTGAGTTCATTATCAACATAAAACTCAACTTTGCTTATCCCGTTTTCATCATAAGCTTCAACCATTACCGTTATTTTTCCTATTATTACCGGCATTTTTAAAGGAAGAATCTCTTTATCGAAAATATAGAGGCAGTCGCTCGGTTTTTTGATATGTACCATTGGTCCCAATGTGTCATCGATCCCGTAAAAATCGTAAAGATTCCTCAGGAATTGCTCTGTTATTTCTAGCTCCTCCTCGTTTAAATCCATGACTTGCATTCCCAGTCTTGGGAACCAGAAGACAACATTTCCTCTATAGCCAACCGTTGCAATTTCAGGATTCTCATCCAGGTATCCTAAAACTTCGTATTCCTCCTTTTCGTAATCAAATACCGGGATATAATAAATGTTGTACTCACTCTTTTTATCTCCTTGCATGCCAGAGATATCCTTAAGCAAAGGCTCATCTGCATTAGAATAAGTCCATGAATAACAGATTCCTTTATATTCCCAAATTGTTGAATTTATGCCCAATAGTTGTTTTAGATACTTCGTTTCTCTTTCTCCATATTTGTCATACAGTCCCGTTATTCCCTGAATGAAGAGACCGCCGCCAGAGTTTATGTAATCCACCAAGATATCCAAAAGCTCATCGTTCATTCTGTAAAGGTTGCTCAATGCTATCGCTTTGTAATTTTTCAAAACATCCGGATTCGCTAGGATTTCATTTGTTGTAACAACATCAAAGTCGAGCCCGGCTGAATAAAGCAACCCTCTCAGCATGGCTCTATCTGCCAGTTTGAAGTGAGAGTACACTTTTAAATTCCCTTTTCCCTTACGATAGTCAAAGCAATTTGAGAAGGTATCATCTATTATCGCAAATTTGCTCTTTTTCAG
>JAPDKD010000138.1 GCA_029258735.1 archaeon
GGCGAAAAGGCGCTGAAAACCCCTACCAACTAGCCAAGAAAACAGGCGCACCACGCGGCAAAGTAAGCATAATACACGACTGGCTACGCCAAGCCCCCACAGTAAAAGCAAAAACAGGCACACTAAAACGTATACTAAACATACTCGGGATACCCTACTCAGAGCTAGAAGCCCGAGCAGCAATACTCGACAGAAAATTCCCAGTAGACCTCTACTCCCCAGCCATAGTCAAGCTCTACACACAGGCACTAAACGAAGGACACCTAAAACGAGACACACCCACACAGACAAGCCTAAGATACGTAAACCAAGACCCAGCCCTAATACGAGCCTTCATAGACAACGTCAAAGCAGCCGGAGGATGGGCCAAAATACTAGAACCAGCAAAGCCCGGATTCGACGCCTACACAGACACCGTAACACCCAGAATACTCGCAGCCGCAGGACTACCCTACGGAAGAAAAACACTAACAAACCCACACCTACACCCAGCAGTATTCAAAAACAAAGAAGCCGCCAAACAACACCTAAAACTAACATTCCTCGAAGAAGGCTACACAACATTCAGCTACGGAAGAAACAGACTACAACTAATCATCGGAATAAACAGAAGCCGAGACATAACCCAACACATACCACCCCAAACACTAAACCAACTACAACAACACAAAGGACAAAAAATACAGCCAACACAATACTTCACAAGTGAGTTCATCAAAACACAGCTTATCCCGCTAGCTCCGGATGCCTTAGTACAAGAAAAGAAGCTGATTGAAAAATTAATTGAAGAAAAATACTCGTTTCCTTTACAAGCCGATATAAGAATCTCATATATCCACATAAGCTTAGACGGCAGAGTAACCGCAAACTATAGGCTGGCAATGCGAAGCAGCGAAGTAATAGATCTCTTCAAAGACATAGTGCTCACAGAGCCTCTGGGCACGTGGAAAGAGCACAGATTCAACGAAATGCTAAAAATATACCAAGAATACCGCGGAAGAGCCCTAACACAAGAAGAAAAACAAGAAGTAGCCGCCAGAACACCCCCACACCGAATACCCGAAGACTGGCTTATAAGAAAAGCAAAACAACTACTCGGAGACATAGCACCATGGACACGGGACGAAGAAAAACTAAAAATAATAACAAGGTGGTACAAGAAACAATGAACACAAAACAACTACGCCAAATATTCAAAGAAATCTACGAAGCAGAAGGAAGAAAAATGCTACCAGAAGAGGAATTATTAAAACTTCTCCAAAAAAGAGGGCTAACAGAAAAAGAAGCAAAAGAACTATGCAACCAAGCAATAAAAAAGAAGATACTCGCCCCAGGACTAGACGCCGAAGTAGACCCAACAACAGGACAAATAAAAAGAAAATACATAGTCCTCACCTACATGACCCAAGAAGACTGGGAAGCCGAACGCGCAATGAACCAAGCAGAGGAAGAAATATGGAAAATAAGGAAACAGCTACACCCAGAAGAATACTAAAACTAATAGAAGAAGCCCTGGAACACCATGAAAAAGACGTTATCACCACAGACCAACTCGAAAAATACCTCATACAAAATCACGGAATGACGCCCAAAGAAGCCAGAGACACATGGCTAGAAGCATACATGCAAAAAATAGCAGAAATAGAATTCGACATAATAAACAACCAATACAAAAGAGTAATACGCCTAAAAACACCAGAAGAAGACCAATACGAAATACTAGGATGAAGGAAAAGTCAGAAAAAGACACGCCCAAACCTCGAGAAATAAACAGAAAACTAGGCCTAAACGCGCAGAGACAGCCGCCTTCTCTTAGGACGCCACAAACCCCGAATCTGACCCCTACGCCGTTTCTTGCCAGACCTCTCCTGAAGCCTATAGTAGCGCCTAGTACAGGGATTACGCATGCGCCTCCTAGCCAACCCAAACAACACCCAAACCATTCACCCAAATTCACACTAATATTTCTAATTTCAAAGAAAACGCCAAGAACAAACTAAAGTCACCCTAAACCGGAAACCGTGTCATCTTACAATACCTTGAGCATCCCCACATTTTTCTTGGCTCCACCCCTTTATCTACCTTATAAGCTCAGCTAACTACTATAGCGC
>JAPDKD010000012.1 GCA_029258735.1 archaeon
TGGGAACATGAACCTTATTATCGAGAGGATTATGGCCGTCCCGATTAGGAGAGCCGGTATCCTCACGGCATTGGATCTAAGGATTCCAGTGATCTTGAGCTCCATAGGTCTAGGCACTCCGATACCCCCATTCGTGAATCCTTGGATTGAAGGCTTCGGGGGAGCCGTGGTTGGTGTGGGTTTCCTCATCACGACGATCCTGTAATTGTTTAAGACTCCTAGGATGAGGAAGAAGATTAGGGCTTGAGCTTGGATTATGTCTGAGAGGAATGATGGGACGCCCGTGTTCCAGCTCATCGCATTCGCCCCATTGATTATTATGCTGTAGAAGAGAGTTGCTATGGTCACTCCAATCGGGTTCAATCCGCCGAGCATGGCCGTCGCCAAGGCCACCAAGCCATAGTTTGGGCCGACGAATGGGGTCATGTAGTGAAGTAATCCCATGACCTCGTTCGCTCCAGCCAATCCAGCGATCCCACCGCTTATGAAGGCGACCCAGAAGTAGACCGATGAGACGTTTATCCCTTCAAGGGTTGCGACCCTCGGGACCGTTGCGGCCGTTATCCTATCCCTCATGGTGGTCTTAGTGAATAGTATCCAGAGGAAGGCCAAGATTATGAATGGAAGGATGACCCCGGCGTGAAATCTCGTGCCAGGTATGAGGATTGGGAGCATGGCGTTCCGGCTTATCTCAGCCGATTGAGGATAGGTTGTGTATGGAGATTTTAGGGGGCCTGTGAGTAGTCCGGCGTTTATCTGAAGCATCGCGCTCCAGATCAATAGGGTTGTCAGAACTTCATCCTGATTCCTCTTAACCTTGAGCCACCAAGAGATTAGACATACCGCGGAGCCAGCTAGCCAGGCGAGGACGTAGATGAATGGGATTAGTAGGGTGGATGATAGTTCGCCGAGCTGGACCCCAATCCAAGCGGCTATGAGGCCACCCGCTATGAATTGTCCATGTGGCCCCAGGTTCCAGAACCTCGCCCTAAACGCTACTAGGACCGAGAACGCTAGAAGGATTAATGGAGTTGCTGTCACGAAGATCTCGGTCGGATTCTCGAACGGCCATGTAATCAGATAATAATATACCTTGAAGACATCTCCATGGGCTATCAAGACATAGACCGAAGCTGTCAAGAGGGCTAGGAGGATCGCCGCGACCGGTAGGAAGATCCTATAGATGGTTGGGAGGGGCTCCCTCCTCTGAAGGGTTATCTTGATCACGCTTCCACCATCCCGCTCACCATCATCCCAAGCCTCTCCACCGTCACCTCCTCTGGGCGGAATGTTCCGATGATCCTCCCCTCATACATAGCTGAAATCCTGTCACAGAAGCTCAGCAACTCCTTCACATTCGGGGAGATTATTATGGTCGTTAAACCCCTCCGCTTCCTCTCCCCAACCTTGTCGAAGAATATCTTCGTCCCCATAGGGTCTAGGCCTACAGTTGGATGCAGAGCTATTAGGAGCTTAGCCCACCTACCCATAACCCTAGCCAAGTAAACTCTCTGCATGTTTCCTCCTGAGAGGGTTGTCACCGGCGCCTTGATTCCCTTCGTAACTATGGAGAATTCCTCGATAAGCTTCTCCGCAAGCCTCTCCTTAAGCTTCTCATCTATCAATAATCCCTTAGCGCTCGTGAAGAACTCGTCGCTCCCTATCGTGAGATTATCCTCGACGCTCGCGATCGGTATGAGCCCATCTCTAATCCTATCATCTGAGAGGAATGATATGCCAAGATTCTTAACTTCATAGACTGTTTTGTTCGTGATGTCTTGGCCGAGGAAGATTATCCTCCCGCGGTCAGCCCTCCTCAAACCATAGATGCATTCAGCCAACTCCTTCTCACCGGTTCCAGGTATGACAGCTATCCCATGAACCTCGCCCTTATAGACCGTCAGGTTCAGATCTTTCACGACCAATGCTCCTCTATCATCCCTCACATCTAGATCTGTTATCGTTAGAGCTGGATCATTTGAGGCGATTGTCCCACGTTCGGCGACCGACTCGGAGACTGGAACAGTCTCAAACATGCTCTTCACCATATCTGAAACTTCTAAAGATGCTGTCTTCATCCTCGAAACTATTTTC
>JAPDKD010000139.1 GCA_029258735.1 archaeon
AGTTTCTCCGAAGCCAAAAAAGGTTATTCTTGTACATGGAGAGAAAACTAAGATACACAGCTTTAAGCATAGGGCAGCATCAATTACAAAAGCTGAAGTTATTGTACCTCAAAACTTAGAAGCTGTTAGATTACTTTAGTCTTCTTTCAATTTCCCGTCGAAGCCCATTCAAGTCTACTTCTTTAATATACGTGTTCCATATTTTGTCGCCATAGTAATGTAGATTCTTGATGGAACGTCCCTTCTTAAGGAAAAATATTTCTGAATCTGTCATTATTGTGCGCCCAACGGCAATTACCTCGCCTTTGAGGTTAACTACGTAAACAAGCTCGCCTGCACTGAAGCTTTCTGTTGTACTTACTATTCCAGGAGCCATAACATCTGCTCCATTAAGAATGTGGGGAACAGCACCGTCATCAACTGCAACTTTGGGTAATTCTATATAATCGAGAAACCCCGCAATAATTGATGGAAAAAGAAGTTCCCCCCTCTCTATTAACAGAGGAAAATCATCGACGAAGTACACGTTGAATCCCAGCCTAGTCTTTATTATTTCAACTGCCTTTTTTCTAAAATCTAAGTGAATATCTCTTTTAATAGAGCTTCGTATCCTGCTTTCTAGCTGCTTCTTTTCTTTCTTGCTTAAAAGATATCTAGTGAAAGCTATGCCCGACATATTTACTCCATTTTTGAAACGCTGTAATATGTTATATTGCTCTCTTTATCTATAACGGCGATAAGAGGCTCTCTGCCGCTCTCGATCGCTCTTCTAAAGACTTCTTCAAATTCAGAGAAGCCTACTCTCTTTCCTTCTGTGAAGCCATATACAAGATATTTCTTATATTTTTCTCCCTTTTTCTGATCTACTAGAAATACTATTCCCTTACTGAAGCCTGTACGGACATAGAAACCTCTTTTCCTTAAATCCGTATAAAGTTCAAGTTTAACCCATATGTCGGGGTCCTTTCTAGCTATTTCGATTAGTAGCTGCTTAAACTCTACTGTTGAGCCTTTGGCGTCTTTTAATATAAGGTTTCCTCTTCTCAGAAGATAGAGCGCTTCGAGGGGTTCAAGAAGTATACCATGTTCAGACATCATTCCATACCTTTTTTCGGAAAGATACGCTACAGCCGCAGGATCGGTAACTACGCAATTCATGTCGTCCTTTAAAGTTCCTTCGAACACTATTTTTTCAGCTTTATCAGATTTCGACTCCATTTACTTCACAGCTTTAATAGGTAAACCTAAGGAATAAATTTTTAATAGCGTGGAACGTCAAGACTTTCGAGTATTTCTCGGGATGATATTATGAGAGGTAAACGTAAGAGTGAAGTAAATGAAATCGAACTTAAAGTCCAAGAAATTAGGCATAATGAAGCTGGCAGAGGCAGGGTTAGAATAGACGAAATAGCGATGAAAAAACTCGGAATACAGCCAGGCGATATAGTTGAAATCGAGGGAAGGAGAAAAACAGTAGCAATAGCTTGGCCAAGCTATGCAGACGACAGAAATACAGGCATAATTAGAATGGATGGATGGACAAGAAAAAACGCTGGAGTATCGCTCGGTGATAAAGTAAAAGTTAGAAAAACACAGGTTAGACCAGCTAACATAGTAAAGTTAGCGCCTACCTCAATAACTCTCGCTGTAGACGAAAACTTTGCTACATACATTAAAAAGAGGCTATACGACCGCCCGCTCCTTGAGGGCGACGTAGTACAAGTACCTGTCCTAGGGCAAGTTATACCTTTCACGGTAATCTCAACTAAGCCAGCGGGTCCAGTAATAATCACAGACAACACTCACCTAATAATTCTAGAAAGAGCGATGGACATCGCGCGAATACCACGAGTTACTTATGAGGATATTGGTGATTTGGAGGAGGCTAAGCAGAAGATTAGGGAGATGGTTGAGCTGCCCCTAAAACACCCAGAACTATTCCGCAAACTCGGTATTGATCCCCCTAAGGGCGTGCTTTTGCACGGCCCTCCCGGCTGCGGCAAGACCCTGCTCGCCAAGGCCGTAGCAAACGAGAGCGACGCCTACTTCATAGCAATAAACGGCCCAGAAATAA
>JAPDKD010000101.1 GCA_029258735.1 archaeon
ACTTTGGCTCTGATGATTACAACGTCTACTGCCTAGATGCTGAAACAGGGGAGCTTATATGGAAATTCGAAACAGGTTATTGGGTGACATCTTCACCATGTGTCGTTGATGGAAAGGTGTACATAGGTTCGTATGACGATAACCTCTACTGTCTTGATGCGGAAACAGGAGAGCTTATATGGAAATTCGAAACGGGTGGGATCATATGTGATTCTGCTGCTGTATCTGGAGATTATGTCTATGTTGGTTCCGCTGATCATCATCTTTACTGTCTGGACAAGGATAACGGTGAAGTAATATGGGTATTCGAGACAAAAGGTGGCATAGCTTCTACACCCGCTGTTGTAGATGGAAAGGTGTATGTAGGTTCATATGAGAAGATACTTGGTGCTATATACTGCTTGGATTCTCAAACCGGTGAGTTGGTATGGAGCAGGAATATTGATGTATCGTCATGCTCGTCTCCAGCAATAGAAGGTGAAAAAATCTACATAGGTTCCGAAGATGGTAAACTATATTGCTTGGATGCAGAGAATGGAAAAACTCTATGGACTTTTGAAACGGGCTGTGAGGTTAGCTCTTCTCCTGCTATCTACGATGATAAAGTCTACATCGGGGCGATCTCCTATCTTGGAGGAGAATATCTCAAATTGTACTGTCTCGATGCAGAAATCGGGTATTTGATATGGGATTATCAGAAAGGTTTTGACACGTGTGCGGGAATAATATTTACACCCACGGTGGCGAATGGTAAAGTGTATGCAGGGTGTGAGGATGGACGGGTGTATTGCTTTGATGCTGAAAGTGGAAAAGTGATATGGTCCTACAAGACAGGTGGAAGGGTTTTCTCCACACCAGCTGTTGTTGATGGTAAAATCTATGTTGGTTCATGCTCGAAAAAGATGTTCTGCTTTGAAGAGGAATGAAGAAATTAAGAAATTGTGAGACCTTTCAAAGGATTAACATATCCCAAACGCGCTGTCGATACAGATGTGTTTCTCTTGCTTTCTCTCCACGCATCCACACGAAAGGGGTCACCTCTACTACCCTGTACATGTGATATAGTGCTAGACTATTATAAAAATTACTTATGAAGTACAAAGGCATCTCTGTAGATGGGATCAAACGTCAAGTGATTCTGCAGGGATTAAAGTTTTACCATGTCTTCACGCCCAAGAGCCTCCTGATATGGTGAACTATTCCACAGGTCTTCAACTGCACCATGTTGGTGCGACCTTTACTGTCCATCTTTATTATCACGACATCATCGTTGAAGAAAAGGAAAGGATTTAGATATCCAAGGACTGCATATATGTAACCTGTAGCAATGTAACCTCCATCCCTGGTTTGTCGGATATCATCGAGGGCGAGCCAGTAGAAAAGGGGAGCAAAGACCTTCTCCCATTCAATGGTCCCGTTTTCATCTAGTTTTGCAACCCACCCACACATGTGGAGCATGAGGTAGACGTCAAATGGGAAGGGTATGGTGTCATTGAGAAACATATCCATTATAGTTTTGTTGATGTTGGGTACATTCATGATCCATTTCTTCGCTATCTTCAGACCTGCTGCAATATATCCGCCATCATCTGTTGGATATACAGCAATTAAGTCGTTTGCCCATTCCCTTTTCTCATCGTAAATCGTCTTATCCCATAACTTGTTTCCGCTGCCATCCGTCCTGATTATCCATACAGATTTTTCATTGCAAGCAAAAACCATGTAACCTCCATCATTGGTCTGGTAAACAGCGTGACTGACCTCATACCATCGGTAGGGTCCAGAGGAAAAAATTCTTTCCCACAGTACATTTCCGTTATTGTCCAGTTTCACCAGAAACACATCACTGTCATTGTTCTTCTCAATGCAACCTGTAGCGATATAACCTCCATCGTCTGTTCCTGTAACAAAATAAAGGCGGATTTTCGCCTTGGTCCTGCTGATAGTCATATTCCATAGTTCGTTGCCATCCTCATCTACTCTGACTATCCAGCCGTTTATTTTTTCAGATCCGTAACTCTTTGTGTGCCCTGCTATTATGAAGTCTCCTT
>JAPDKD010000115.1 GCA_029258735.1 archaeon
CAAGAGAGCGGGTTTGCTCGAAAGGGAAGAAAAGATATCTCAAAGCGTGGGGGTCTGCTGGAGATGTAAGACACCAGTTGTCATTTCACAATTCCGTTATCTCTGTAGATGGCACAGAGGTAGCATTTCCAGGAGTCGTGGTATGCCTCTTTTACATATACAGTATCACCATATATGGCTGGAGGTGAGAACTCCCCATTCGTATAGCTTGCATTTATTATCCATTTGATTGTCCCATTTGGATAAACAGCAGCGAATTTTGCTACCCCCCAGGATGTTGTTCCGACATAGATGATACCATCTTCATCGATAATCGGGGAGCCATATATCTCATAGGACCCTATATGCGTCTTCCATTTTATCTCTCCATCTGGAGAGATTGCACGGAGATAACCACTCGATACCACATAAAGAGTTCCATCTCTACCGATGGATAGTCCATTACAGCCACTTTTTATCTTCCACTTTACCGTTCCGTTCGGATAGATAGCATAAAGGTCTCCACATGCCCCAACATAAATGGTTCCATCCCTATCTATGACAGGATCAGCTGTTGCCCAATCGGTTAAAGGAGCCTTCCACTTAAGCATACCTGTGCATCCATCTTTTCCATATGGGCTCTTTCCTGTTCTCCTCACATCATGCTGGGGTATTGGCCACGGTGAATCCCTTAAACCGCTGTTTTCATCGTCCTGATTCTTTTGACCAGAAGTTACGATAGAGATTGAAGGAAGTAAAATCAGCAGGGTCAATAAGATGGTGATAATCTTTCTCATCATCAGCATTATAGTTTTTTGAAAATAAAATATTTTCGATTGTGATGATACAATTAACAACCGAAAGTTTTTTTTTTGGTCGAATGCATTACGAGATGGGGTGAGAATTGGTGAAAAGGAGAGCTATATCTATAGTTTTGGCGCTATTGATGCTCTCCACCATAGCAGGAATACTGAGCCATATGAACGAGGAAGTAAAAGTTGTTGATGTTGCCAGAGCGACTGGTGGAAGCAACCAAGGAGATTATCAGCCGATAGTGGATTATAACTGGGTATGGTACAGAACAAGAGATTTATCTGAAATTGTAAACAACCGAAGTATACCTGATCATGACAAAGGTAGATCATTTGGAAGTGGCGGAGAACAAAATGCATCCAAGATGATCGAACGGTGGATGAAGGATATTGGGTTGGAAAATGTGACAAGGGATCCAATAACTGAAGAGTGGGGAATTGATGATATACCGGGTGCTGGACGCTTAAAACTGCTTAAATATGAACTTCTTGCAGCATTGGGCGATCTAAGGAGGGTGAGGAAGATAGATGAACACTGGATAAATATAACAGTATACGAGAGAAATGAGCAGAATGGTAGCGGCAACAATAACGAGACTGGTAATATAGTATGGAGTGTGAACCTGTCTTATTCAGAGAATGGAACGTCTACGTGTTTTCCTCTACTCAGGTGCCCTGTTGATGCTGATATCGTCAACATCAATGGTACAGACTATTATATCTACGAGGCTGATGACTTGGTCCTGACCGAGAAGCCTATAAAATCAGCAGACTTCTGCTGGTTAAAATACGCTAAATGGAAGAAACCTTACAGAAGCTGGGGAAAGGGACTAATAGCAGTAGGAAGATTTTGTAAACGATTCAAAGCATTCATTGTTGCAGATGAGTTCAATCATACATATTTCATGAGTCCATCCAGATATGATAGAGCATCTCAAGAGTTTCCGCTATTCTTTGGCATGTTTGAATACAGCAGACCGGGTCACTTGTGGAATGTCGCCATTCCGCTTCTCCGCCCCGTTATGTAATATCCCGAATTAAGTTCCTCCGAGTGATTTGAGTTTGTCATCACCGATCACCTTTCCTGATAAATTCAGGAGCAAACTCTGAAACAAGATGTTGATGCTCCTGAATGAATTTAACTCTTTTTCTGGGATGCAATTTCCTGATATAAGCCTGGAAAGGTGTTTCAAGGCTATCA
>JAPDKD010000087.1 GCA_029258735.1 archaeon
CTAGAGCGCTTGTCAGAGAGCCTCAACTTTTCTTGATGGATGAACCGCTTAGCAATCTGGACGCTAAGCTTAGAATATTGATGAGAACCGAATTGAAAAAGTTACATCAAACACTGAAAATAACAACGATATATGTAACCCATGATCAGGAGGAAGCTATGACTTTGGGAAACAGAATAGCCATACTGAACGATGGTATCCTTCAACAGGTTGGAGGCCCGCTGGAGGTTTACGAACGACCAGCTAACATGTTTGTGGCTGGATTCATCGGAAGCCCCGCCATGAACATGCTAGACGGAGAACTAATCGAGAAAAATGGAAAGTTTATTGGAGATTTTGGAATTATTTCCTACCCTATTTCTCCTCAAGTAGCCAAGGAATGTTCTTCCGAAAAAATAGTGTTAGGCGTACGGCCCGAACACATAAATATAAGTGAAAAAAGACTCCCGGGAGGATTTAAAGCGAAGATAGAAGTAGTGGAGCCCTTGGGCCGCGAATATGTGATATCGATAAATGCTGATGGAATAGTTCTAACGGTACTGACAAAACTTGAGAAGCTTGTTCAGCCTGGAGATGAGGTTTGGGTAAAATTTGACGAGGAAAACGTACACATATTTGACAAAAAAACCCAAAAAAGACTTGGAAAGCCGACTGAATAGCTAGATAGAAACTAATTTTCATCCTTAAACTGCTAGGTGACTTAAAATGGGAAAACAGACTAAAATTAAAGCTGTATTTTTCGACATAGACGACACACTATTTGATTCAACAACCCTTGCAAAGATGGCTAGAATGAATGCTGTTAAAGCAATGATAGAGTCGGGACTTCCACTTGCAAATGTAACACAAGGCTATAATCTTCTAATGAAAATTGTGAATAAATATGGCTCAAACTATGACAAACATTTCGACAAACTCCTAGAGATTTTGGGATGCGAATGGGATCCCAAAATAATAGCAGCGGGGGTTGTTGCATATCACGACACAAAACAAGCCTACTTAAAACCTGACCCTGAAGTTGTTCCAACTTTAATAGCTCTCAGAGATAAGGGATACAAACTTGGCATAATCTCAAATGGGAAGTCAGTTAAACAATGGGAGAAAATAATCAGGTTAGGTTTACATCACTTTTTTGACATAGTGGTGATTTCTGAAGAGGTCGGAAGTGAAAAACCAGACACAAAAATATTCGAAGTAGCACTAAAAAAGTTAAATGTTGAGCCTTATGAGGCGGTTTATGTTGGAGATAATCTAGAAACTGATATTCTTGGAGCAAATAAAGCGGGCATGATATCGATTAGAATTCTAAAGGGAAAGCATAAGGAAGGTAAGCCTGCCGGAAAAATGATGAAACCAAGATATTCCATTAAAAAACTCTCAGATTTACTGAGCATACTGAAAAAGTTGGATAGATAACTTGTAAGAGATTATGAAAACTCGTTGAAGGATACTCTCTTTATTTTAGCTCTGAAGTTTCTTCAATATTTCAAGCAAATCTGAAAGTTTGCTTATTTCAAACTTCGGGACCATTCTGGGGTCTGTCGGCTCTTCGGTCATGAAAGCTCCCTTTCTAATCCTTACGGATATTATGTTTAACTGGTTTGCACATAATATGTCCATGTTAGGTTGGTTACCGACAAATAGAGTTTCTTCCGGAGAAACATTCAGTTCGCTTAAAATTTTTTCAAATAGTTTCGGCGTAACTTTTTCTTCATTTATTTCCTCAGAAATAACAACCTTGTGAAAGAGATGTTGTATTCCTAGCTGTATCAGTTTTTGCCATTGCTTGACTGATTTTCCCTCTGAAATTGCGCCTAGTAAATAGCCGGATTCTCTCAGTTTTAGCAGAACGGGAACTGTGTCTGGGTATGGCTTTAGATATGCCGCGCTGGTAATAGCCTACAGAGAAACCAGCGCGGCATATCTAAAGCCATAC
>JAPDKD010000094.1 GCA_029258735.1 archaeon
TCATCAACTAGTTCTAAATAGCGTCTTCCGGCCTCGATCACCCCCTTAACGTACATTACAACCGCGTCAGCGCCCTGTTTAACTATGCTCGGCGGAACAATAAACCAGGGATCCTCTGGGTCGAAGCCCGTATCGATCTTAACCCACCTCATGCTCTGCTGAATGTGCGCTGCTATGCGATACCTAACCCACTGATGGGTAAAAACCCTCGACACGCCAGATATAGAAAAAATATAGAAAGGAAAGTCCAGTACGCTGCTAAGCTTCATAATCCTAGCAAGCCTAAAAAGCCTCGCCACGTCGTCCTCGCCCACTGAGATTTCGGGCGGCGGAAGCCCAGAAATAGACGCCCACGCAATCTTCGCAACAAGCTCTTCCACGCCAGGCAAATATGCGAGTAATGATACCTTCATCAAGAAAACATTCGGAACAGCCCTACTCTTACCCTAAGAAACTTTAAACAAAAGAATACACTAGTAATACTGGGAAACTAAACTTTTAGAGGTGAGCTTTATGTCCGAGCTCGACGAAAAAGCCCGAAAAACAGCCTTAACCCTCGCCCTAGAAGGAATAGCAGTCGCAGACCCAGAAACAGCCATAAAAAACGCTTTAAAATACGACGCCAAGAAGCTTAAAGTTAAAAATGAAGAGATATCGCTAAATGGCCGCGTCTACGTAATCGGCGCCGGAAAAGCTTCGGGGGGCATGGCAAAAGCCGTAGAGGAAATAATGGGAGAAATAGTAGAGGACGGCGTTGTAGCAGTGCCGGAGGAAATAGTGAATGACTACAGCCTAAAAAAGATAAGGCTGGTGGGATCCACCCACCCCAGGCCAAGTGAGAAAAGCGTACATGCCTGCAACGAAATACTAAAACTAGTTTCCGGCTTAAGCGAGGACGACGTAGTGCTAGCCCTAATATCAGGAGGTGGGTCAGCCTTGATCGAATGCCCCGTAGAAGGAGTAACCATAGAAGATATGGCCGAGGTAAGCATAGCCCTAATGAACGCAGGCGCAGACATATTCGAGTTAAACACGGTCAGAAAACATCTATCCAGAATAAAGGGAGGCTGGCTAGCCCGACACGCCTACCCAGCAACCCTAGTAGCCCTAATGATATCCGACGTAGTTGGCGACAGAATGGACACCATAGCCTCCGGCCCCACAGTCCCCGATCCAACAACCTTTCAAGACGCCGCCGCAGTCCTGCAGCGCAGAAAAGTCTGGGACAAAGCGCCGCCCAGCATAAAAGAATACATAACGAAGGGATTGAGGGGAGAAGTTCCCGAAACGCCAAAGCCCGGCGACCCCATATTCAGGAAAGTGCACAACCACGTAATCGCAAGCAACATAGACTCCCTAAAGGCAATGCAGAACAAAGCCCAGAAGCTAGGCTACAACGCCATAATCCTGACCGCAATGCTAGAGGGAGAAGCGCGAGAAGTAGGCAAAGTAGCAGCGGCAATAGCCAAGGAAACGCTTAGAACAGGACACCCAATAGAGCCCCCAGCAGTCATACTCGCCGGAGGAGAAACAACAGTCACCGTAACAGGAAAGGGCAAAGGAGGGCGAAACCAAGAGCTAGCGCTGGCAGCAGCCATAGAGATCAAGGGATTAACTAGTGTTGCAATAGCCTCTATAGGCAGCGACGGTCGAGACGGGCCTACGGATGCTGCCGGTGCTGTAGTAGATGGAAAAACGGTAGAAATAGCTTTGGAGAAGGGACTCGACCCAATGAAGTATCTGGCGAACAACGACAGCTACAGCTTTTTCGCCAAGGCAGGTGGACACGTTAAAACAGGATATACGGGAACAAATGTAAATGATTTCTTGATAATAGTTGTTGAGAAAAAATTGGGGGCTTAGTAGCCCCTTCTATAACCTCTTCTCCTATAGCTTCTTCCGCCGCTAAA
>JAPDKD010000071.1 GCA_029258735.1 archaeon
GTTTAATGGTTCATATGAGGATTTTAGACACGTGTTGGTGCACGAGCTTGTACATGCATTCCAATACGATATCCTGTATGGTACAGGGTTATCTGCACTGATACCGAAGACCACAATCTATAACATACCATTATGGTATATCGAAGGTATGGCTGAGTATTTCTCGTTGGGTTGGGATGTCGAAACACAGATGATAATCGGTGATGCGCTGTTTAACGAGAGGTTGGTATCCATACAGGATCTGGATCTCATCGAAGGTACATACCTTATGTACAAAGAGGGCCAATCCATAATGTATTTTATTGCACAGACGTATGGGGAGAAGAAGATTGGCGAAATATTCTATTCCATGAACCTAAGGCAGGGCCTGAAGGGTGGCATAGAGAAGGTATTACATGTGTCGTTGGAGGAGCTTAACCTAATGTGGCGTGACTTCTTGCGTAGGAAGTACTGGTCGTTATGGGCACAAAAGCGTAGGATACCAGAGGCTGCGATCATGGTGACAAAACATACCGATTATGTGTTCAATATAGCACCTGCCATATCGCCGGATGGTAAGGAGCTGGTCTATATATCAGATCGTGACGGATATGATGCGATATACTTGGCGTCTACGTTTACTGGTAAAATACGGAAGAAGTTGATCACCGGTGGTCAAAGTGAAATGTTCGAATCGCTACACCTGGCATGGGGTGGTATCGATTGGCATCCACAGCGACGTGAGGTGGTCTTCGTAGCCAAGAAAGGTAAGGAAGATGTACTTTACATATACGATGTTGAACATGGTAAGATCAGACATACGATAAAGCCGCACCTCGATGCAGTGTATAAGCCAAAGTATTCACCAGATGGTAAATACATAGTGTTTAGGGGGACGAAGGATGGGCAAGCTGATCTTTACATTGTGGATATCGCCACCAATGAGATAAGGAAGCTCACCGATGATATATATGATGATAAAGATCCATGGTGGATGGATAGCAGCACCATAGTCTTCGTATCTGATAGACAGAACAGAAAGGATACGGTTTGGTATTATGGGGTCTATGGGCTTTATATGCTTAACCTATGTGATGGCCACATCTATAGTATCATGCCATATAGGGCAACCTATATGCGATACCCCATGGTGGTGGGTGATAAGATAATGTTTGTGGCGGACTGGGAAGGTAGCTACGATCTATATGTTTGGGATATTGGCAGAGAAAAGCTATATCATAAGCTGGAAATCATGGGTGGCATATACTCGCCAACAGTAACACCGGACGGCAAATACCTTGCAATGAGTGTGTATAATAATGGTGGATGGGACATATTTATAGTGAAAGAACCGCTTAACCAGTTAGGTTCACAATATACACCACCCGAAGTAGAGCACGTGCATGCGGTACCTATGAAGTTTGTACCCTTTAAGACACGTGCGATGGGGTTTGAGCTTGCACCTGACTGGATATTTGGTAGTATCGAATATTCAAGTTATGGCGGGATATACACGAGGTTGAACCTCGCATTTTCGGATATATTGGGTAACCATAGGTTTTACGTGGATCTGGACAATCCTAGCGATCTCGCCAACTCGAACATACTGTTTATTTACTGGTATCTACCCAAGAGATGGGATTGGCTATTCTATTTCTCGAAGGTTGGCGGTTATTACTACAACTACAGGTATGGGTGTTGGACATACTTGCGGATGTTAGAGATAAGTAATGCATTTTCGTATCCGATAGATAGGTTTCATAGGGTTGACCTATGGTTAGGATTGGTTGATGTTAAGGAAGAGATGTATCTTGCCAACACCTATACCCAGTACTACGATCTGCTGGATATACGTGCCTCATACGTGATCGATAATGCACTATGGAGGAGTACC
>JAPDKD010000039.1 GCA_029258735.1 archaeon
CTGGGCGCAGAGCGCCAGATATGCGGCGGCGGAGAGTATGAACTCGTGGAATTGTTTGGTGGAAAGAATATTTCAACCGCGGGGTTTGCTATAGGATTTGATAGAGTTATCATAGCTCTGGAGGAAGAAGGTTTTGCTTTTCCAGAGGAAAAAATCGATTTTTACATCATACCAGCATCTGAGGATGTTGTGAAAGAGGCCATTGAGATTTCGATGAAGCTGAGAGATAAAGGGGAGAGTGTGGATATAGACCTCACAGGCAGAAATTTGAGAAAGTCCATGAAGTACGCAGATTCCATAGGGGCAAAAAAGGTTATAATTGTGGGCAAAAAAGACCTGGAGGAAAACAAGGTTACGATCAGGGATATGGAAAGTGGTGAACAGGAGAGGATAGAGGTGGATAAGTTATAATGAAAAAGATATACATTCTCGATTCATCCGCCATATTATCCGGTAAACCCCTTTATCTTGAGGGTAAGATAGTCATACCTGAATCTATAGAGCGCGAGGTTGTGAAGGAAGACCCGAAACTTCTACAGATATTTCTGGGGAGAGATGTTCGATGCGAGAAACCATCAAAGAAATCTTTGGATGAGGTTAACAGAGTTGCTGAAAATCTCGGAGAAAAAGAGAGATTATCAGACGTGGATAAGGAAATCATAGCACTTGCTCTTGATCACAGGGAAGAAGGGGATGTATGCATAATAACAGATGACTACTCCATACAGAATGTATCATCTTTCCTCGGTTTGAGCTACAGAGGAATATCAGAGAAAGGAATATCAGAAAGATTTAAATGGGGATACAGGTGCGAGGGATGCAAAAAGTTTTTTAAAAGACCTTACTCTTCCTGTCCAGTTTGTGGCTCGAAGCTGAAACCTGTGGTCAGGAAAAGAACCAGGGTGTAGAAATGTCCGATAACAACTCCGGCAAGGCGTTGTTTGCTGTGTTTGATATATGTGTCACACTTTTTATAGTAGGGGGAATAATTGGTACCGTATGGCTCTACTCTGAGCAACCATTTCCTGGCTCTCCCCCCCTCGTCGTTATAGAAACAGGAAGCATGATGCATGAAAATGAACCTTTTGGCAGAATAGGATACATTGATCCAGGTGATATAGTTATTGCGAAAGCGGTACATGATAGAAATGATATAATCTCCTATTGCGAAGCCAAAAACAAGTTCAAGCAGTACAAAAAGTATGGTAACTATGGAGACGTCATAATCTACAGACCCATGGGGAGCAAGAATCTCGTTCCTATAATCCACAGAGCCATCTGCTGGGTTGATTACGATGAGAAGAACAAAACGTATACGATAGAGGAATATGGGATATACAATGCGACATCTGTTGATATCCCTGAGCTTGGTTTACATGGAGTAAAATTCGGCCATTCCGGATTTATAACAAAGGGAGACCACAATCCATGCTGTGACCAGTCACCTCTGGCTGGAATCTGCGGAGAACCGGTAAAGATGGAATGGATAATTGGTAAGGCGGAAGGCGAGCTTCCATGGTTCGGATCTTTGAAGCTACTTTTTGAAAACAGTTATCAGGAAGTACCTTCTGATAGCTGGTTGTGTCTTGCTGTATCGATAATCATAATGGTAACCATTCCCACAGCGATGGACATCAGAGATTACATCCGTGAGAGGAGAGGCGTTACACCACGAGAAGGATGGCTGGGGCAAATCGGAAAAAATCCAGCGATGAGAAAAAAGGTGTTGAAAAAGGCAACAGCCCTTTACTGGGTATTGTTTATTCCATCGATATTCATCCTGTATCTTTACCCATTCATGCTCATAATACTATTCCTTCTGATACTTGCAAACCTCTACGCCGCCCTCCTGCTCATAGAGGATAGAAAA
>JAPDKD010000056.1 GCA_029258735.1 archaeon
GGATTAAAGTTAGAATAGATTTCTGTTATATTGTTTAGGAGTGCGAAGACTTGATTTGAATTTTCCATGGAACCGCACCTAAGCTAGGTGATATAGGGTTTTAAAGGCTTTTGCAGGTCTGAAAAGCTCTATTCTTTTACGGGTTCTTGTGAATATTTCTTTGAATATTGACGCCCAATAATGGGCTTCGTAGCCTCCAAGATTTTTTATGATATCTTTTAATCTGTTGGCTACCAGCGGATTTCGTATACTTTGTCTTACCACGGCGTAAATCATCAGCTTTTCATACTTGTCTTCTTCCTGCACTCTTATTGCTAAACCGGGTTGAGGAACAATACTTTTCGTCATCTGTTCCTGTTTTTCGAAAACTATTCCTTCTCCGAGTTCCTTTGCTAAAATTTCCAGTTCTTTGGGGTCACATCGTGCCTCGACTTCCGGTTCCAATTTTTTCCGCTTAGTGCCCACGGCCATAAAAGGATAAAAACGTGCAATAGTTATTATTTTCGGACGGTATCCGTCATTTGAACGTCTCCAAACTTTCTTTGCTTTAAACTTTACTTCTCTTTCCACTTTAACGAGTTCCTCGAACACTTAAATTTCACCCCTCTTTTTGTAGCAAGTATTTTATGTTTTTGAGGTCTTGGCAGGCTGCGATTAAAACTTCGTTTATCGTTAGATCCTTTATTCTTAAAATTGTGTTAAAGCCCGTTACGGTTCCTTCTGTTGTATCTGTTGCTTCTTTTATTAGGTGCTTGAATATTGCTGGGTTCGTGTTTGATACATTTATTTCGATTTTGCATATTCCCGAAGTTATTGTAGCGTTTCCGTCTACCTCACTTTCGGTTTCCCTCATCATAGGTTCTAAGGTGTACATTAAGTCTGTGAACGTTTCGTAATCTGGAGTTTCCACTTGTATCAGTTTACGTCCTATATGCTCGTTTGTGAGCTTATGTACCTCTTCGACTTTTATTTCCGGAATAACTTCTATCGTAAGTGTTTTGGTTATTTTCGTCTGCTTCGGGTCTTTGGCGGTTGCAGTCAGTTTTAAGGTCAATAATCCAATTTTTTCCGGCGTTTTCAGTTTCCATTTAGCCGAGAACGGTGGTTTTCCCTTTCCTGGGCTTATTTCCCCTTTCTCCGTGTTAAGTTCTATTTCGTAGTTAAATGTCCCTATTTGTTCTATATTTACGCTTATTTCAATTGACTCATTGCTTTTTGCGCGTACATAATCCGGGTTTAGTATTACATCGAATTCTTCCTTGATTGTTTGCAAATGTTCTATTATGGGATATGTCCTTAATGTTTCCTCGTAATTGGGCTGTTTTACTATTTCATTTAGCCTTCTTTCAATTCCTTCTATTAGAACTGCGTGCCATACGCGTTTTTTGATTCCTTCTTCTTCGAAAATTCCTTCTTTTTTAAGGAGAGATTCTGCAAATTCCCTTGCTGCTAATCGCCATGGAACTATCGTGTCTTCCTGGTCTATGAATGTAGGTTCGTCTCCCTGTTCTATTCCTTCTGGAGGTTTTTCTTTATACACCTTTTTCCAGTGTAATCTGTTTTCCCTTACGTTTCTTATTGCTATTTCTAGGTTTGCTACACCCTCCCTTAGTGCTGGCCTAAGCATGTCGAAGGTTATTATTGGTAGTTTCGGGTTTGTTAGAAAGTATCCGAGGAGATCGCTTATTCCTATTTCCCGGTCCCCTTCCTTTAGGCTGGTTCCTAATCGTTCATGGAGTAGGAACTCTAAGCCTTCGAAACTTATTCTGTAGTCAGGAGGGATTTTAGCAATGCTTCTATCCTGAAGGGTTAGTTCTGCCTGAGATA
>JAPDKD010000065.1 GCA_029258735.1 archaeon
AAATATATTGACAAAACGATCAATAAATTTTTGCCTTCAACAGACGAATTTCATAATGTCTCTTACTCCAAAAGTTTCATAACTTTAGAAAACTTATTGAATCTTCATCCTCAATCACTTGTATTCGTTTTGTCATTTCCTTTCGCATTCATACAAGATGTGTTGCCTGGAAACATCCTCTTTTATTCCCCGAATTTAGAATTTACTTACCACGTCAATAAAAAATTGACTAAATTCATAATGAGACTTAAAAACGACCAAGACAGGCAAAGAAAGATTTTCCAAATTACTTGGAGAGCAGTAATAGACTCTATAATAGAAACACAATCAATATGGACTCTGGAAAATATGTACTTAATAAAATATATTTTAGGAAAAAATCAGAATATATTTAATGTTGAATATATTGGCATTCCGAAATTACAGGCAAGTGTTATTCTCGATGATTTGATGAGAGATATGCTCAATAAGAATGTGCCTGCAAGAATAAGAATCGTCGGAAAAAGAATAAGAATCGAGGAACAAAAATGGCTAATAGAGGAGTTTATTAAAGATAAACCACTACTACCTTGCCTAATAAATTACTTATGGTCATATCTTAACACGCAACCAGAATTAAGACGAAAGATAATAATCGAAAACAGAACGTTGATTTATGCAAATTCAGTAGATGCACAATTAAGAGAGTTTGGTAAAGACAACAATCTATTCAGTAATAAGTTTTTCGGTGGATATAGAAGTATATTATTTGAAATTAAAGAAAACACAACAAATATGTTTTTAGCTGCTAAAAATGCATCCAGAATCTTCAATGATCTTAAAGAGAGAGAAAGAGCTGCAAGCAAGCTTTTATCAACAATTAAAAAAAGAAACAAATATGCTTTTACAAACGCCTTGCTTAAGTCATTTATTGGAAAGACTGAGAAACAGAAGGACGTTAGGAATTTAAATAGGTATCTTTTTGATAGAATTGTCTCAAATGACATAAACTGGGAAAATTATGCTCTTGCAATTGTTATTGGTTTGATTTACGGAGGTGTTGAAAATGGAGAGTTTGAAGAAACAGAAGATTAGAAAATTGTCGGAAGATGATTTGAAAAGAGTGAAAAAGTTTACAACTGATGCATTTAGTAAAATTGGTTCAGAGAACTACAGGCAGAAATTGGTGTACAATCTTCTTAATATTGTCAAAGCAAACAACCAGAGGGAGTTTTTCTGGACTCTTCTTAGAGCTTTAAATTCACAGAAAGCTGACATTAAGGCTAAAGAGCTAGTTAAAGAGTTGAGAAATGTTTATCCAGTGACTTCTGGAGATTTTGAGAAGTTAGCGTATTCTGTCATTATGGGTATAATGTCTGCAAAATCTGAATAGGGAGGTGATTAAAATGAGTAGGTATATTGTGATGGACATCGTTTTTTATGGAAATTCCCTGAACTATGATCAGGGAACTGGAAATTACCAAGAGCTTAAGAAGATAACAAAGTGGGATGGTAGACAATATACGCTTGTAAGTAGATATGCTCTAAGATATAGTCTGCTGGATACCGCAAGAAAATTGGGACTGTGGGACATTGCGGATGGTTCTAAGCTCCAACGAGCTGGGGAAGGAGATCAAACAGTTATACAACCTTCGGATGAGATTTTACTATCTGGTGAGATACTAAAGTACCCTGAATTTGATCTATTTGGCTATCTTATTACTTCCATAACTCCACAGAATTTTAGAGAAGCTCCGGTAAAAATAAGTCACGCTGTATCTTTAACACCATTTAACTATGATGCTTTATTTAATGCAAATATCGGTTTAGCGAATAGGA
>JAPDKD010000017.1 GCA_029258735.1 archaeon
CAATTCACGGTCTACTCTAAAGCTGATTATAACGCTCACAAGGCCCGTGGCGTATTATATGGCCGTAATATATGTATTACGGAGGGGTTATCTTAAAGCTATGGCTAGGCGGTGTTAACCTCGCCAGCCAAAGCCCTACTATACAGCCCCTTAAGGCTCCTCTCAATACAGATCTCTCCAAGCCTCTTAGCCAAAGCCATAACCGACGGCTGGTAGGACAACAGGCGGATGTAAATGTCGTGGGGATACTTTTAGCCCAGAGCGTAGCGTTTTAACTCGATGAACTTAGAAGGAGGGCCAACATACCTAGGACCCTTCAAAGCCTCTGAGGAGGATGTCCCTCCACAGGTTAAAGTCACCCTTAGCATAAGGGCCGACAAGTATAGCCGTAGACTTAAACGCAAGCCTAAAGCTCACATGACTGGGCTCGATGACCCCTATGAGCCTCCGTTGAGCCCTGAGGACTGTTGACACTGAGAATGACAGCCTTGAGAAGTGCGCTAAGAAGCTTTCCCATTAGCATTGGTGTTCCTCGATGTAATGGTGGATTTTACGGCGTCGTTTATGTACGGATAGTTTTACGCTTTTTATAGTTTAATTGAGTGGAGAGGTCTTTACCTAATTAGTTTAGAGGCGGTTGGTGGCTGCCTTAAACATTAATAGCGTTCTAGCTTTTCTTAGAAGTCCTCTAAGTTTTCTATACCTGGGTCTTGATGGAGGAATTTAATGAAGCCTAGACTAGTCATCTTACACTTGCTCTCCTTAGCTTCCCTGGCTACACGTCTTTAGTGCAGTTTATCTTTTAGCGCGCCTCGGCGTTGTCTAGGCTGGAGGTTTGAGGGCTGGCTGAGATAGATGTGGACGCTGGGCTTGTTGGGGCTGTTAAGCTTCTTGTTGAGCATGGTGGACTTGAAGTCCGAGGAGGTTGAGGGTTGGTTGAGTTGGCTTTGAGGCTTAGGCCTTAGGGCTTAGTGTTCTTTAACTACTAGGAGGCTTTTAGGGAGGTGAGGGTGCTTTGACTGCTGGGCTAGGCTCCACGTTGTTTTGGTTTTTATAATAGTAGTTTTATTAGTGTTGTTATGACTGTTGCTAGTATTGGTATGTTTAGGCCTATGATTAGTTTTTCTAGGAAGCCTACGCGTTTATCAACGTAGTATCTTAGGTCCTCAAACCTCTTATTCACATCCTCAAACCTCCTATTAATATCTTCAAACCTCTTCTCTGTGAAGGCTCTGAGATCCTCAAACCTCTTATTCATATCTAGGAATCTATGGTTTAATTCTTCGAATCGTTTCTCCGTGAAGGTTCTAAGATCCTCGAACCTACGGTTTAATTCCTCAAACCTTTTATTCATGTCTTCAAATCTACGGTTTACATCCTCAAATCTATGGTTAATGTCTTCGAACCTTTTATCAACGCTTAGAAACCTTTGATTTATCTCCTCAAATCTTTTCTCGGTGAAGGTTTTAAGGTCCTCAAACCTTTTCTCCGCGAAGGCTATAAGGTCCTCAAACCTCTTGTTTACGTCTTGGAATCTATGGTTTATGTCCTCAAATCTTCGATTTACGTCTTGGAATCTACGGTCTATTAGGTCTACTAGTGTTTTTAGGTCTTCTTTGGTGGCTAGTTTATCCCATGGCGTAAGCTTAGCTAACACAGCGTAGACAACCTCAGGCCTACTTTCTAAGGCTGAGGCTATAAGCTCAGGGTGCTCCCTTAACACCCTAGCTACCTCGTCAACCAGCGACATCCACCTAAAAAAGCGGTGAAAGCCTTAAAAAC
>JAPDKD010000048.1 GCA_029258735.1 archaeon
AGCATTAAAAATAGTTCATCCAAGTATAACCCCTGCGGTTGTTAGAGAATATGAGAGAATGGCAGAGCATATAAGTAGAAGAATTTAAACAGTTTTATCTTCTTTAAATTGTATAAAGGATAAATAACAAGAAATTAAAGCTTAGTTGAAGTTCCATTGATGACAAATAAGACGTTTATATCACAAATTTTTCATTGATAACAACGTATTAAGTTCCATAATTTCTTTAACACTAATTATCTTACTTACGTTGTTGATAAGAAAATTAGGAAGCCGACTATCCGACGAGAACTCTTTGGGGCTATTTTTGCCCTTGTAAACCAGTTTAGACGGTTCAGACTTTTATCTTCTATTTCAGATGACTAAAGTGAGTTTAAAATGATATATCTTTTTATCTTAATTTTGGATTTATAGATTGTTATCACTTAAAATAACTTCCCCTTTATTCGGACTCATATAGAAGGAATTAAGAGGTATGTGATCATGAAAAGATTTGTAACATCTCGGATTTTGCCTATGCTTAAAGTGGCAAAAAGGTTACGCCTTGAGGCTTCAAGTACTTCGACCTTATTATGCTGTTTGGTATTTTTGATCTTAACTTTTCCTTTGACATTAACCCCATCAGCCATACAAATGGGAGAACGTCTAAACGACGATGTGTATGTTGGACAAATTTTATCCAAATATGTTTCATCTGAGACGCTTGACTTCAATCACGGACTTCCTTACAGCTTAAAGTTCCATCCTATCGAATTTTATGGAGATTATAGCCGTGATTTTCCGTTTAGGGCCACCTTAGCAGGCGACCCGTACAGCTTGGACTTCTACGAAGATTTCGACCATGCAAGCTTGATCTACAACATGTACCATGTCATGGGGATGAAGGTTATACTCTACAGGGCGTTCTCAAGTCTAAGCGAGAATATGGAGTTCATGAATTACTGGAACCTCTCGAAGGAGGATGTCTCTCCGATGGACTTGAACGGAACATACTGGACCAGTCTCCCATATAACCCCTACACAACAGGGTATGAGGGGAGAGGTGCCTGGCGCAACTTCTTCATAAAGTTCATGAAGCTCCTCTTCGACGCCGGAGTTGACGGCGTTGAGTTCGACGGGGGAGTAGGCTGCTACTCCTTTGGAAGCTTTGACCCCGAGACTATACAGAAGTTCAATCGGTACCTTGCCTCGAAGTACACGCCCGAGGAGCTCTCAGAGAAGTTTGGCATATCCGATATAGACAGCTTCAACTTCACACAGTACCTTAGAGATCTCGGCTATCACAGGTATTCATGTGGAACTGATGGGGCAATCATAGCTAATCCGGGCGATGCTCCGACAAAGGATCCAGATCCACGTGTTAGAGCTCTCTGGGAGGAGTGGGACAATTTCAAGAGACTTATGCTCTTGGAGCTCTACAAGCTCCTTTGGAAAAATGTAAGCCAGTGGGAGCAAGAATCTGGAAGAGAGTTCTACATTTCCACGAGAGTTGGTCTGCCCGGATGGCCTCTTGACCTACCATTCCTTCAGTACGTTGACGGCGTCAACTGGGAATACTGCTGGTTTAGCGCGGCAGCATTCGGAGACAGACCGACTATAATAGGATACCCGAACAGAACAGCGAGCACGGACTTC
>JAPDKD010000067.1 GCA_029258735.1 archaeon
GCTTCTATATTCTTAATAGCTTCCTCTGGATCGAATTTCTGATTCGTCAGCATTCTTGCAGCTAGGTTTAGGATTCTAACTTTAAAACTGCTTTTTCCTAAATAGGTGTAAAGAGTTAGGAAGCCTATCGGATATAGCTCATAAATGGGCGTTGAAGGAACAACATCGCTTATAGGACCGTAGTGAAACTTCCTCTTCCTAAAGTCATATATGCTAGGTGGATGTATTAAGACTAAGTCTGAGTTCATCGTTCAAAGATTATTTAATTAGGTTGGCTATAATAATGGATTTATATTTGAGAAGAAAATGAAGAAAGCTTTGGCTTCAGATTTAGAGGACAGAAAACTTATAATGTTTGGAGGAAAGGGTGGTGTTGGTAAAACAACATGTGCTTCCTCCCTAGCTTTAACTTTTGCTGATAGAGGTCAGAAAACTCTTATAGTCTCAAGCGATCCTACTCCCTCTCTATCGGATATATTCGAGTATAAAATCGGTGATGAAATAAGGCAGATACCGAATGTTAAAAATCTCTTCGTTTTAGAGTTAAGTTACGATAAGATAATAGAGATGTGGAAAGAAAAATTCGGAGAGGAAGTATACGAAGTTATCTCTTCTTTCTTGCCGGTAGGGAGGGAAATACTTGATTATTTAGCTGGCGCGCCTGGAATAGATGAAGAATTCATGCTCGCTTATATCCTTGATTTAGTTGAAAATGGAGAGTTCGACAAGATAGTTTGGGATACTGCTCCCGCTGGTCATACTTTAAGCCTACTTAGACTTGAATCTCGTTTTTATGATCATTTGACAGAAGCAGCAAGACTCTATACAAGAATTTACTCCTATTTAGATAAATTAAGAGAAATGGTTAAACCTAAAACAAGAAGGTCCCCTATGGGAATAATAGAGGAATGGAAGGAGCTTGCAAGGAAGGTTGTAAACTTATTAAGTGACTGGAAAACGACAGAGTTCATAGTCGTAACCATTCCAGAGGCTCTAGGAGTTTATCAAACTGATAGGATAATTAAAGAATTGGAGGCATATGGGATAAAGGTTAACAAAGTTGTAGTTAATTACGTCATACCTAAGTCAGCATGCAACTCAGATTACCTCTCGAGCAGGTTTAAGGTTCAATTGAAATATATCGAAATGCTTCAGGAAAGATATGGTGAAGAAATGCTAATGTTTATTCCTTTACTTCCTTATGAAGTTAAAGGAATAGAGAAGCTCAGAAAATTCTCCAAATATCTTAATGCAAAGATAAAAAATCTTGATTTGGTTGAAATAGAGAATAAGGCCTAATAAGGTCTTTTTAAGATCATTTTAGCGAATTCTTCAAATAGTTTCCTTCTCTCTTCATCCAGGAAAGAAATTTCTTTTAAAGCTCTATTTATGAACCCTTCCCCTAGTTCATTGGTCTTAATAATGGCTTCTTTTAACATACTATTCCTCGAAAAGATGTCTACTATGTTCGCTCTTTTAGTCCCCTTGTTCGCATCCTCCTCGAAATAGTCCAGCATATCGTCTCTGATCTGAAGAGTTCTACCTAC
>JAPDKD010000123.1 GCA_029258735.1 archaeon
CAGTGGGTTAAATTTCTAGACAACTTCAATGTGATCGAAGCCTCTCGAGCTTATGAGCGCCGAATTTTCTACCAGTTCTTCTGGAGATAGATCCGTCAGCAAGTAGGGTTTATGGCCGGTCCAGTCGTAAATCTCTATCAACCTTTGTGTAGAAGTATCGAGAAGGCGGAGCTTGGCTTTCCTGGCTTTACCGTCGTATTCTACACTTAAAAGGTATACAAGACTCACTGCTTCATCCACCTCCATTTCTCTATTTTTCGGAGCTTACGGGTCCTCTTCTTATACTCTTTATAATGGCGTTCGCAGAGATATATGCGGCCTGCGGTTTGCTCTATCTCGAGTTCCTTCCATGCCCTTTCAAGCTCTACTACCGATATTGATCTAACCGCCCGGTTCTCGCAGCCCTTAACGCTGCACTTTACTCCTTTTCCAACTCGCCCCATAATAATCTGATATATACCTCTACGAGAACAATATAAGATGTTCCTTTAGAAGTGAAGGGGGATGGCATTGAAGACTACGATCTATGGCTGGGTAGCAAATGTCAAGGTATTGAAAAAAATTGCTTTTGTTGAAGCTATAATAAATAATGACTTGACCTACACGGTTATTGTAGTAAAAAAAGAGCAGAATCCAGAGTTATGGGAGACAGCACGCGAAATAGAGCTTGGCTCGGCAATAAAGGCTTCAGGAACTTATCCGGAAAAAAGCATTAGCAAAAGGGGTAGAGAGTTTCATGCAGACGATATTGTAGTCCTTAATTCGCCTATAGACGTGATGCCTCTGGACCCTACTGGAAAGACACCCGCACAAATAGATACCAACTTAAATTACAGATACCTGGCTTTGCGTTTCCCAGAGCAGAGAGCCATTTTCTCACTTCGTGCAAAGGTGGTTAATGCCTGCAGAGAATTTTTCATAAAGAACGGTTTTCTCGAGGTGCATACACCTAAAATTTGTGGTGCAGGTGCAGAAGGAGGTGCAACAGTTTTTACCCTTGACTATTTTGGCAGAACAGCGTTCTTGGCTCAAAGCCCCCAGCTCTATAAACAAATGTTGATGGCCGGAGTATCGAGGGTATACGAAATTGGCCCGTATTTTAGGGCGGAAAAGTTCAGCACCACTAGACATTTAAATGAAAGCTGGGGGGTCGACGCGGAAATAGCGTTCATAGAGGATACAGAAGATGTTATGAATGTTTTAGAGAAGCTCATTTTATACGTATTTGACTATTTGCGGGAAAACGCCTCTAAAGAGCTTGAAACGCTAGGTGTCAGCCTTAAAAAGCCCCGTTCACCCTTTAAGCGGTTAAGCTACAGTGAAGCAATAGAAGTAGCCTCCTCGCAGGGAAGCAGAGTAAAATACGGCGAGGATTTAGATACAGAGTCGGAGTTTGCGATAGGTAAGGCTATGGAAGAGGAAGGTTATGACGCTTATTTCATATACGAGTATCCGTGGGAAATTAAAC
>JAPDKD010000011.1 GCA_029258735.1 archaeon
ACAAATTCTAACTATATGTCTAAATCCTTCACTCATACCATTAAACCTCTATAGGTAAAAATGAAATTTTAATTCCAAGTTTTAAACCTTTCTAATAAATCTTCTGTTAAGAATGTAGTGATGGGTTGAAAATTTATAATGTTTGTTGTTTTATTTTTTGTGGGTTGGGTTGATGACTCCGTTAATTCCCGTTAGGCTGGCTTGTCGTTTTAGGTTGGATGAAGGAAATGGGGAGGCCCAGCCCCTAAAAGCGTTATGCAAGGTTTCCCAGAATATTCTACAATACATGGTAAACATAGCTTGGAAGCATGACGTTAAAACCAGAGAGCAACTACGTAGACTGGTTTATAAGGAGCTGAGGAAGCTCTATCCTAATGTTCCAGCAATCCTTATACCTACGCTTTATTCTAAGGCTCTTGGAATTGTTAAATCTGCCAAGTCTAACGGTGGAAGCAAGCCAACCATCAAAAAGCCCTTTGTAATCCTACACAAACAAATGTATAAGCTAGACTTAGAGAAAAGCACTATAGAGGTTTTAGGCTTCAAACATCCAATAAATGCGGGTAAATATGCTGAAAAGTTTAAGGACGGTTGGAATCCTAAAGAAGCTACTTTACATCTTAGACGTGGAAAGGTGTGGATAAACGTTGTTTTTGAGAAGCTTGTGGAAGTGGTTAAGCCTAAAGCTGTGATGGGGATAGATTTAAACCTTAAAAATCTAGCCATAACAGTCCTAGATTTCAAAGGCAAAGTCCTACATCAGGAGAAGCTTCCTTTTAAAGGCTTGGTTAAAGCTTTAACCCATAAAATTCTCCAAGAAAGAATCCAGAAAAAATACGGTAAATCATGGAGATTTGTTAAAGGAATAAGAAAAACTGTTAGTAGGCATGGGTTTAGACAACACTCAAGATGCCTAGCTGAAATTCACTTAATAGCTAATAGGATAGTTAGCTTAGCTGAAAAGTTTCAAGCCTTTCTAAGCATAGAAAACCTTAAAGGCTTAAGAGCTGATAATGACTTAGAAGAGGTTCACCTTTGGGCTTATAGAAAGCAACAGTTCGTTTTAGGCTATAAGGCTTTGTTGAAGGGATTAAGAAGCCTGCCAGTTTCAGCCAAAGGAACATCCTCCAAATGCCCAATATGCAACAGAAGACTTAAGCAGAAAACCTATGAAGAGCTTGTATGCCCTAAGCACGGCTTAATGCACAGAGACCTAGTAGCCTCGTGGAACATAGCTAAAAAAGGTTTAGGGAAGTTGTTAAGATGCGGGGTGCCGGTTCCGCCCTGAAAGCCCCCAAGCAGATGCAAACCCAAGAAGCAATGAAGGGGAAGTTAAGGAATGGTTACTACATCCTTAACAGAACCAGGTTGGCTAAGCTTAAAATCTTAAAATTTCAATGTGGATATTGGAAACCTGGATTAGATTTAGTTGAAG
>JAPDKD010000105.1 GCA_029258735.1 archaeon
TACCTTGGTGGGCTGCATTATTGCACAAATCCCCCTTGTTGATAGTTTGGATAGAGATCCCTTCTCATTAATTAATGATGGGGATTATGTCATTGTGGATGGTGTGAATGGTTTAGTTAAAGTTTCTAGAAGGAAATTCTAGTGGATGGTGGGGGTCCTCCTAAAACTTCCATTGCAGCTTTTTCAACTTTCCTTCTATGTTCAGGGAAAGTGTATGCTCTAATTACATCAATATATCCTTTTAGGACATTTACGATGTCTGATATTTCACTTAATCTGTGCGGTATTTTTTCGTCATCTCTATCTTCGAAGACTATTATTTCCATTGGGTCTAATTGTCTTGGATTGTATGGTATGGATGGTAGTGTTGGTACGTCGATGAATACTTCATTTTCATTTATTTCAGCTCTCTTAGCTATTTCTTTTTCAATTTCTTTTCTCAGCCTCTCTATGGTTAGTATGCTTGCTAGAAACTTGTTTTTGGTGTGTACGGTTATTTCATAGGCGCATTTCAGTAGTTCTCTTCTACTGTACATTTCAATTAGTTTGTGTGCTTGCTTTAGATTTTCATCTTTGCTGCCAGCTAATTCACGTATCTTTGTTATAATGTATCCATCATCAAATAATACGTATTCTTCAGGTGACTTGAAGTCTACTATTCCGAGATAATCTCTCGCTAGGTCCATGGCTTCGGATAGCATTAGATTGGCGCTTCTAACACTTCTGTGATAATATACTGCCTTGAACATTTCATATCTAGCTATTAGGAATGATTCAAGTGCGTAGAGTGCTCCTGGAATTTCAACGGCAAGCTTTCCATTTATAATGTTTAGTGAATGTATTATTCTGAATATGTCTACTAATCCATATTGGACTCCTGTGAAGTGTGAATCTCTCACTAGGAAATCCATTTTATCTACATCATATTGACTTGATATTACTTGGTCTAAGATCTTCATTTTCTCACTGTTTTTCTTGCTCACCGCTAGGTTTGCTACTTCTTTTACATCTAGACCATAATCATTTAGTATGTCTTTAATTTCACTCTCTGTTATTAGCCAGTAGGTTAAGTCTTCATGGTCTTTGCCTAGATACTTTATTGATATATCTTCATATACGTGGGAGAATGGTCCATGTCCTATGTCATGGAGTAGGGCTGCGATGCGTAGATATTCTATTTCTTCTTCGCCCATTAATCCTAAGTTGATTAGGTGTTCTCCAACAATACCTGCTAGATGCATGGCTCCAAGGGAGTGTCCAAATCGTGTATGTTCAGCGCCTGGGTAAGTTAGATATGCTCCTCCAAGCTGCTTTATTCTCCTTAATCTTTGAAATATTGTTGTATCTATAACTCTTTTTTCAAGTTCACTTATGAAGATGTATCCATGTATGGGATCTCTAATCTCCA
>JAPDKD010000013.1 GCA_029258735.1 archaeon
ATGATTAGGAAAAAGGGGATCCTCCACAATGCTGGTAAAATGGATAAACAGTCAAAACCCGAGGAGAATAGGAGAAAGCCCTACATCATAGCATGCATACCAGCATACAACGAAGAGAAAATGATAGCTAAAGTCATCCTGAAGGCTAGGAAATATGTCGATAAAGTGATCGTATGTGATGATGGATCAACGGACATGACAGCTGAGATAGCAGAAGCTCTCGGAGCGGAAGTAATAAGACATGAAAGGAACATCGGTTATGGAGCGGCAATAGGATCCTTATTTGAGACGGCGAGAGAGGAAGCTCCTGATATAATGATAACTTTGGACGCTGATGGCCAGCATAATCCAGATAACATTCCAAAGCTAATAAAACCGATAATCGATGGGGAGGCAGATATAGTAATTGGCTCGAGATTCTTAACATCGGAAGCCGAGATTCCTACCTATCGCAAGATTGGGATTAAGATAATAAACTGGATTACGGGAGCAAAGGCTAAGAAGATATCTGATACACAATCTGGATTTAGAGCATATTCAAAGAAAGCCTTACAATTGATTAAACCTGTGGAGATGGGGATGGGCGTGAGCACGGAAATACTCCTAAAAGCAGAACAAAACAACCTAAAGATAAAAGAGGTTCCGATAAAAATATTGTACAGGGTGGAACAACCGTCAACAATAAACCCTCTAACACATGCATTAGACGTAATCTTCAGCACGATAAAACAGCTATCAATAAGACATCCACTAATATTCTATGGATTACCTGGAGTAATTTCATTACTCATAGCATTGGTATCAGGGCTAATGCTAATTCACTTATTCAATATGACACGGTACTTTAGTATTCCCTTGGCATTAATAACTGTAGGATTTGGAATAGCAGGGGCAATACTGTGTTCAACGGCAACAATGCTATGGATATTAGTGAGCCTTATTAGGGAACGAAAATGAGTCATGTCTTCAAGATTTAAGGGCGTCGTCTTTAGAATGGCTTCAGATATTTATCCACTAACTCTAGGTGGAATAGGACTACATGTAGTTGAACTTAGTAAATCGCTTGTTAGAATTGGATGGAGGCATTTAATATTTACAATAGGTCCTAGAGCTGATTTGAATCTAGAATTTAGTCGGGATGTTAAATTCCTTTATGACAGCTTTTACTTATCCATACGAGGAAACAAGATAGCCCCTTTTCTACCCCTGAGATTAATAAGGCTTTTAAAGAAAATCGATATTGACATAGTTCACATGCATTCACACTTATTCTACTCATCGAACGTTATCGCACTTCTGAAGAAATTCTTTTTAGATCTCCCGGTTATAATAACCTGTCACGGTATTTGGAGCCAAACCTTGCCAATAAGTTTACAAAAAATA
>JAPDKD010000085.1 GCA_029258735.1 archaeon
CTTCTAAGCTAAAACCTCTCCTATGTTTGGATAATGACAAGGCTTTAAGAGATTTGAAAAGCTTGGCGTGAAAGTAGTGATAGAAGAAGCTTAAGTTGAGTCGCCTGCTAAGCAGCTATCATCAAAAGTAAATCCGAAGAGTCTTGAATGCTCAGAAATCTTTTATGCTTTTAACATACTTCTGATATCCATGCTTTAATTTTCTCATGAGCTTTTCATCCGCAGTGTACATTTGAGTGTTTCTGATTATCGCGAGGGCGATGTAAGATGCGTCGTATATTGTTATGTCATTTTTAAATGCGACTTCTATGGCTTTGCTGGCGTACTTTCCTCTCAGGGGATATAGGGTAAAGGAGTATGCTTCTAGGGCTTCTGAAATCTGCTTCAACTCTTCTTCCGAGAACAATCTCTTGTAGTATAATGCGTTTAGAGTCTCGAAAATCATTAGTTCGGGAGCGATGATTCTTATCTCTCCCTCGATGTATCGATCTCTTAGCTTTAGTGATTTATCGGATCCTTCTTCCTCAACAAACCACTTCACTATTATGCTGGCATCAACTACCACTTCCGTGGCGTTCATCCCTGAACCTCCTGACGATCTCTTCTGCCTTAGCCTCGCCAGCGCTCTTCTTTCTAATTCTCTCCGTAATCAAGACTGCTTTTGCCAGATTTCTTCTCTCCTCTTCCATCACTCTATTCCTTATGGCGTTTCTAATGAATTCGCTCCAATTAATCTTAACTTTCTCCATAAGCTTCCTAGTCTCCTCGTCTATCCTAACGCTAAATACAGTCATACAAGTAATACAATATTACCTACATATAAATCTTCCAAGAAGCATATTTTCTTAATCCTCATAAGGAATAGACTGAAAAAGAGAGATAAAAGAGAATTAAAGCCACAAGCCGAAGAAATTCTGGGAAGCCTAGCATCAAGGAATCAGACGATAAACAGAAACTGGAGACAGGTATTAAGAGATAGGAAGGCGAGCCGTGGAGACTGCGGTAGCCTCGTCCCAAGTGGGCAGCCAGCTTACATAATCTAATCCACCCGCTCTACAGAGGCTGCTGAAGAGATTCTGGTCTTAGAATCTAAACTATGGGCATTTCTCATTTGCTGAGGAGGCTATCTTCAGGATCTTCGTTTAGCTCTCTGGCCTCGTACTCTTAGGATTGCCTCAAGACCATCCTGTATGGGCAAGTACTTCAAGCTCCTTTTCGAAACCATCTTCAGTAATTTATGCCTTAAAACTGAGAAATCTAAAATCTTTTTAGGATGGAGTAGAGATATGGAGGAGGAGCTTGGTCGGACGCGCTTTAGCGGCCTCAGTTCTTTTGGCAATCGGATT
>JAPDKD010000066.1 GCA_029258735.1 archaeon
GTTTCCAATTATCTTACTATGTGTTTCATCTGGTGGTGCCACAAAAACTACAGGGAAATCTTTTGAAATTAGTGCTATTGGACCATGTTTACTCTCCCCTGCCGGATATGCTTCTGCATGGATGTATGCGATCTCTTTAAGCTTTAAAGCACCTTCCATAGCAACTGGAACACCTATACCACGGCTTAAATAATAGGCATTATCTTTTCTACTAAACCATTCCGCTAGTTTCCTAGCCCGATCCTCAGTATATGCTATAATGTTTGAAACGATCTTAGGTGCCTTAAGCAATTCATCCTTAAGCTCTCTAGCCTCAGAACTTGTTAGAGATCCCATGGCCTCGCCATGCTCTATTGCTAGCCATGCGAGAGCAATTGTCTGAGTAGTAAAGGTCTTAGTAGCAGCAACGCCTATTTCCGGCCCTGCTCTAGTATACAATGCTATATTACTTTCACGGGGGATAGCTGAATCAACTATATTCGATAAAGCAATTATACGTGCATCATGTTCTTTAAAGGCGCGGAGAGCCATGAGTGAATCTATAGTTTCTCCGCTTTGACTAACAACAATTAATACATCATGGCTATCAACAGCTTTTTCATAAATATGATACTCACTGGCTATAAATGGTATAACTGGTATACCTACGATCTTGTATGTTAATAAGCTATAGTATAATCCTGCATGATAGCTAGTGCCTGCAGCTGTAATATATATCCTGTGTGCATCGAGCAATAATTTAACAGCTTCTTGAAAACTAGCTTCCTTTTCAATACCATACAAGGTATCTCTTAAAGCCCGAGGCTGTTCATGTATCTCCTTGATCATAAAGTGTGGATAACCAGCTTTAGTAGCATCCTCAATACTCCATTCAATAAATCTCATTCTACGCTTCCAATCAACTATGGTTCCTGTTAGAATATTCTCTAGACATATTTCTTTAGGGGATACATAGCCAGCTTCATGATCGTGTACAACGATGGCTTTTTTCGTATATTCTAAAAAAGCCGGTATATCGCTAGCAACAATATTGTATCCATTGCCAACTCCTATTATTAATGGGCTATCTTTTCTCGCAAAAAAGATCTTGTCAGGCTCGATACTAGATATCATGACAACTGCATAACTACCCTCTAAAAGTCTAATGGCTTGTTTAAATGCCTCATATAAGCTAGCAGTTCTTTTATAAAATTCTTCTATAAGATGAGGTATTACTTCGGTATCTGTTTCGCTACGGAATACATGTCCACGTTCAATCAACATCCTCTTGAGCTCACGATAGTTCTGTATAATTCCATTGTGGGCAACT
>JAPDKD010000064.1 GCA_029258735.1 archaeon
CAACTTTATAAAGGTTGGGAAGTCCAGGATAGGCCTGCCCTACATAATAAGCTTCGCTGTGGTCATAGGCATACGGCTAATACCGACGATGTTTGAAGACGCCAATATCGTGATAAACGCTGCCCGAGTTAGGGGACTAACTCTTCAGGTAACAAGGAGCAGGAACCCCGTGAAGGTACTGAAAAGCCTAGCGAAAGCGATGAGGGTGTTCATATACATGGCTGTACCACTGATAATAAGCTCGCTGAGAAGGGGCAGCAACATGTCTATCGCAGCGGATCTCAGGGCATTTAGGGCAAAGCCGTACAGAACCTATCTTATAGAGAGAAAGATGTCCCGCACCGACCTAACTTTCACAGTCTTCTGCCTAGCCGTATTACTACTAGGCCTATACTACGCCTTCGTGCTCGGCGGAGTCGCACTGCCAGGCTTAGTTCTCTAAAACTTTTCTTTTTCTTATCAGCTTTTTAAAAGAGCCTCAAATATATCCATGAAAGCATGACCAGAAAGAGATATTATGTGAAGAAAAAGCGGCGCCTAAAGGAAATATACAGGAAGGATAATGACAGTTCAAATATTCTCAGGTAAAAAGGCTTCGATGAGTATCCCGAAGAAATGCTCAAAAAGCGGGGTTAGGACTTGATTACATGTATATCTGTGGCCTTCACGTAAAGGTGAACTCTACATCCTTCGGCGAGATTAAGCTTTCTGAGCGAGGTTCTAGTTACATAGGCTTTTACCTCATCGTCTCCTACTTTAACCTTTAAAAGGACTAGAGGCCCCTCCACTTCAACCTCCTCGATTACGCCTTCAAAATGATTTCTGGCGCTAGTTGAGACTGGCTTTCTGGACACGATGACGCTTTCAGGCCTAAACGTCAACGTAACCCTGCCAGAGTATTCGCCTACCACATAGAGCTTTAAGGATCCTGCCCTTATCTCGGATAGTCCCTCCTCTACTCTCGCCGCCTCTCCCCTGAAAATGTTGCCTGAACGCGTAAACCAAGCGACAAAGGCTGAGGATGGCTTGTAGAAAACATCGTCAGGCGTGCCTACCTGCACTATTCTTCCCCTGTTCATGACGGCTATGCGATTGGCGAGAGCTATAGCCTCGCTGAAGTCGTGAGTGACGTGTATAACTGTAAGCTCATTTTCTCGCTTAAATCTCCTGAGAAAGCTTCGAAGCTCCCACCGCAGCACGGGATCAACCGCCGAGAGCGGTTCGTCAAGTAATAGAAGGCTGGCGCCA
>JAPDKD010000117.1 GCA_029258735.1 archaeon
TGGATAAGGAGGTATTAGAAGACTATGGGCACGGAGTAAAATTTTACCGCATAATACCAGATGACGAGTTAGAAATAGCCTTAAGCCTGCTAAACGCATTAGACGACGAAGAAGTTCAAGCGGTTATTTTTATAGGGGGTACAGGACCAGCAGCTCGAGACATAACAACAAAAACAATACGGAGACTATTAGATAAAGAGTTGGAAGGATTCGGCGACATATTTAGATTCTTCAGCGAGCAAGAAGTAGGCTCTTCAGCTTTCCTTTCAAACGCCACAGCAGGAATAAAAGAGGGAAAACTCGTCTTTTGTCTACCCGGATCACCAAACGCGGTACAACTAGCAATAAAAAAACTAATAGCACCAGAACTAGGGCACCTAATATACCTAGCAAAAAGAAAATAAAAAGAACAAGGAAGATTCATCACGCATCAGAAAACCTTCCAAACTCTTCCGCAATCACTTAGCATATCCGATGAAACTAGATAAAACTGAATAAATATATTAGCAGATATATTATGGTTGCAAGTTATGGGGCTAAGAGAATTCTTTGAACCTGAATCTATAGCGGTTATAGGGGCTTCGCGGGAAGAAAACAAGCCGGGACACGTAATATTCAGACTGTTGAAACAGAATCGGGACAAGGGAACTCTCAAGGCAAAAGTTTACCCAGTAAACCCGAAAGCCAAGGAGTTACTCGGAGAACCCTGTTATCCATCAATAGGAGACATACCAGACAAAGTATCATTGGCCGTTATCGTTGTCCCCGCACCAATAGTCCCCAAAGTAATAGAGGACTGCGGCAAAAAAGGAGTAAAATCCGCCATTGTCATCTCAGCGGGCTTCAGCGAGGTCGGAAATAGAAAACTTGAAGAAGAACTTCTCACAAAAGCTAGGAAATACGGAATACGTATACTAGGACCAAACTGCATAGGAGTCCTAAACCCATGGACGGGAGTAGACACGATATTCCTACCATACTATAAAGTCCTAAAGAATGGAAGAAAACTGTTATCTACGCCTAGGCCAAAGCCCGGCCACATAGCTTTTCTAAGCCAAAGCGGCGCTTTTGCAACAGCAGCCATGGACTATATGGCAGGTGAAAAATTGGGGCTGCGCGCATTAGTCAGCTATGGCAACAAAGCAGACGTAGACGAGGCAGACCTAATAGAATACTTCGGAAGCGACGAAAAAACTAGAGCAATACTCATGTATATAGAA
>JAPDKD010000091.1 GCA_029258735.1 archaeon
CCAGTTCCAACGTTGGCTATTGTCCCACCTGACAGGTTCTATGACCGCTACACTGACTGGGTAGGCACAACGTTCACTGAGGATGTAATGTTTGACGATTTGGATGCAGCGTGGTTTGTAACTAACGTTTCCTGCACGGTGACTTTTGCCCCGAGCTTCTTAGAGGTTTTGAGTGTAACCTTTGATCCAGTTTGGAATGTTGCTACCAACTACACAATCGACAATGTTAATGGATATGTTGATCTCTTCGCTGAGACCAACCAAAGTATTTCGGGAGATGTTGTTATTGCTACATTAGAGTTTAATATTACTGATCAGGGATCCTATCCCGACATCTACGAGTCTGACTTAGATTTCGCCGCTTATACGGTGTTTGACCACACGCTCAATATTACTGATGCATATGGCACCGATGTGGTGCCTGCGCATGTGACCGTTGAAGGTTTCTTGGCTGTTCATATGCCGCACTTGGAAGTTGTTCCTAATGAAGTGGTGTTTGGGCCTTCGCCTGTGGTAGGGAAGGAATTCACGGTTTCAGTTGACATTAAGCGTCTACACTTTGCATGGAAGCTTATAGGTGTCGAGTTCAGAATGACCTACTGCGATGACATGCTTGAAGTTGTCAATGTGGAGGAAGGCGACTTCTTCCAGCCGTTCGCACCCTACGGAACATTCTTCTCAAGCTATGTTGAATCAGACTACTATGGCCCACACATCCTAGTTGGAACACTTATCTTGCCAAACGCCTCAGGATACTGGGATCAGTTCCCACCGTATCCGGGCGCTGAATGGGGTGAACCAGGAGAAAACGGAACAATAGCCAAAATAACCTTCAAAGTAATAAAGCAACTAACCACTGAGGAGATGGAGAAGCTAATATGCACCTTTGGCCTCTTCGACATATTACTACTGGACGTAGATGGTAACCCAGTACCATTTGAACCGCCAGTAAACGGAACCTACGTGTGCTATAGTACACCTGTAAGAAAAGTTAATATTGACGTCTACGGAGGAGCCTCTAACAGAGGTTATGGCCTCCCAAGCCCGTTCCCAGCACCTTATGGTGGACAAGGTATAAATGCAACAATGGACATGGTAGCCGCCCAATCAGAAGTAACACTCTATGCAAACGTAACTTACAACTATTGGCCAGAACAGTTCAAGACTGTAACCTTCAAGATTATCGATCCATACA
>JAPDKD010000114.1 GCA_029258735.1 archaeon
CATTTGGTACCTGCGTAGTATGTGATTATATCAAACACGAACTCGAACTTGGCACCCGCATAGTCTTGTGTAACGAACATTTTGTTGTGTTAGAACCATTCGCTGCACGTATGCCATTTGAGACATGGATAGTACCGCTACGTCATCATGCAGGGTTCGACTTGCGTGATGATGAGCTACCCGCACTTGCTACTGCTATATCCACAACATTCCACAAGTTGCATAAGCTTATGCATCAACCATCCTATAATCTGATAATCAAAACCGCACCCGCAGGTCAGGAGAACGTCGAACATCTCCACTGGTATATTGAAATACTTGTACGTACAGCTGGCCCGGCTGGGTTCGAACTCGGTTCCGGTATATACATAAACCCGATACCGCCAGAAGAAGCAGCAAGTCTATTGAGGGATATCGTCACGTGAGCCCACTATGGAAATACAACTTTTCCAAATTAAATTCTGTCTTATACTTTGAGCATAAGGAGGTAATATGTGGGCTCCTATCCTACACAGAGTGTGGGTAAGTATGTCGATTTATATAATATCGGTTTGTAGCATCTTACTACCTAACCACCTATTACGTGCGGATCCTACTCCCAACGATACGCTTACACTTACGGAATGTATCGAAATAGCGCTAAATAACTCGCCCGACCTACGTATAGCACGTAACAACTTACGTGTGGCGGAGCTTAACCTACAGGATATGAAAACAGCCATTGCACCCACCATACAGCTATCGGGTGGCTATAACCTCAACAATGTATATAGCAGGCTGGAGTGGACACCTAACCATTACAACTTGGATATTAATGCCACGATCACACCGTTCAATAGTGGCAGGAACCTGATAAATATTACCCAAGCACGCAATTCACTCGCTATACAGCGACAAATCTATCGCAATACCGAACAAACAGTCATACTTAACCTCATACGTAAGTATTTTAACCTACTTAAGTCACAGGCTATGCTCAAACTGTACGAGGAGAATCTCACCCAAAAGAAGCAGCAGCTTGAACTTGCCCGCACAAGGTTTGAGCTTGGGCTCGTACCCAAATCCGATGTATTGAAGGCTGAGGTAGAAGTTACACGTGCTGAGGTTGACCTCACCCAAGCCAAAGGGCAGCTTGAACTCGCCCGTATGGAGTTAAACGATGCTTTAGGTATAGATCTGGATTACCCAATAAAG
>JAPDKD010000082.1 GCA_029258735.1 archaeon
AGGGATAGGCTTGTTATTCAAGCGCTTTACTTGACAGCCGGCCGGGTTAGCGAGCTTTGCAGGCGGGTTTGTCCAAGCGAATTTAAATATGATGGCAGCAAGCCCTACGGAATTTTCAGCAACTGGAAAATAGGCGAATATATGGGCGAAAAAGTTCTTTTGTTAAGGTATGCTGTGGCTAAAAGGGTTAAAAGAGACAAGAGGAAGGCTCTATTAAAATTTTTCAGCGAGTTTCAAGCTGGAAAGTTGAATGTGAAGCTTGCCAACGAATTAAAGAATGCCATAGCATGGAAATATATTGCTTTACCGTGTAATCCGATTTATGAGGCTTGGACGCTTGATTTACTCAGGTACATCAAAGAATTTGGATCCTTAACGTTCAATATTAAACGTCAGGCTGTTTGGAGAATTGTAAAAAACAATTTGAGAGAATTGGATCCCAAAATTCACCCTCACAGCTTGAGGCATTACAGAATAAACCATCTCATTGAATATTACGGTTTTGACGCTTGGGACTTGTCGGCTTATGCAGGATGGAGCCTTAAAACAACCTTAGGGAAACTGGGGATGCCGGCCGGCCAACTGGACATTTACAGCCATCTATCATGGAGAAGATACTTTCCGAAGCTGCTTAAGCCGTTATTATAATCTAATGTCATATATACATGATAGTGTAAAAATTCGGTTTTTACGAGCTTTTAAGTCAAAATTGAACGTTTATTTAACCTTACGCTTTTAACGTAAAATAAACATTCCAAGCTAAAATAACGATTATAAGCTTCCGAGTTTGCCTTTCCTTCAAATCATAAAAGTCAACATTTAGACCAATTGGTCTAAATGTTCTTTCGCAAAAGCGGTAATGATCAATAAGCCTTGAAACATGCAGTTGCTGTTCTTAGAAAATTTTTACTGGAAAACTGTTCTAACAAATCTTTCAAAGAGGAGGGTTCCATCAGAAATTATGTTGTTCTACAGTAGTGGTATAAAAAAGGGGAGATTGAAGACTTTGTATCTTTAGGCTGTCTTCGCTGTTGCTTCCAGCATTTTCTGGAAAAACATGTCTATGAACGCTTCAACCGACATTTTATTTTTGGCTGCCGCCCTGTGGAATGCAACCATCAGGCTTCTCTCCATGAACTTCCAGC
>JAPDKD010000119.1 GCA_029258735.1 archaeon
TATTATACTCCAGTAAAGCTAGAAAGTAATCATAGTAAATCAATATAGGTGATCTATATGGGTAGGAGAAGGAAGAAGTATAAGAAAGTCGTTAGGAAAGTACGTAGAATACCTAGTGTATTTCAGTGTCCAAACTGTGGATCTAGGAGTCTAACTATAGAGTTTAATAAAGAATTCGATGAAGAGGGCCGGAAAATAGCAGTTATTAGATGCGGTACTTGTGGATTAAGAGCAGAAATGCATGTGCCAGAAATATATGAGACTGTTGATGTATATGGGAAGTTCATAGATAGATTTACAGAAGGTACTATCGAGATCACGTTTGTTAAGAAGGCAGAGGAGGAAGTTCCAGAGTTTACTGGGGAGATATAGTGAGTATCCATAAATATATAGTTAACAAGATATCTTCTGGTAAAAAATTACATTTTACATTAATAGATCCTGATAAGCCTCTAGAGGATATTGATAGGATATCATCTGAGATGGTTAAAGCAGGTACAGATGCATTCCTAATAGGTGGGAGCCTAGGTGTTACCCCAGAGGAAGCCTCAAAGACAGCTAAAGCTTTGAAAAAACATGGATTACCAGTAATCGTTTTTCCTGGAAACATTAATTGTCTAACACCAGAGGCCGATGCAGTGCTCTTCATGATCCTCCTTAACAGCCTAGAACCGTATTATCTAATGGGTGCTCAATTAGCTGGTGCACCGCTAGTAAGAAAATATGGCTTAGAGTCTCTTCCAACAGGCTACTTAGTAGTTTATGGTTCCACAGCAGTAGCTCATGTTGGGCGAATAGTTCCTATACCAGAAAGTAAGCCAGAGATTGTTGGAGCTTATGCACTTGCTTCTGAAATGCTTGGATTAAAATATTTGTATATAGAAGGTGGTAGTGGTGCACCAAAACCAGTGTCTCCAAGCTTTATAGCAGCTGCTAGGAAAGCATCTAAGAAATTAATAATTATTGCTGGCGGTGGTGTTAGAGAACCAGCTATAGCTAGGAAAATAGCTATGGCTGGTGCGGATATACTTGTTACAGGAACCATTGTTGAAAGAGATCCGGGTAAAGCTAAGGAGATTATTAGGTCATTCAAGTTTGTACATACTTCTTCTTGAAAGCATTGTCCAGATCTACTCCAACT
>JAPDKD010000129.1 GCA_029258735.1 archaeon
GCTCGCCCTCTCCATAGGCCTATCCATAGCCGTAGTTCCCCTCCTAGCCCTAATCCTAAACTACACCCCATGGGGCATAAGGCAAAAATCAGTAGCCGCGCTTCTAACACTTTACATATCTATCATAGGCTTAACAGCAGCGTGGAGAAAAACACGCCAACTGCAAAAGCGCGTGTGAACCTCGTCTCCGCGAAGAAGCGATGCAAAACACGAAGATTAATATTAAGCCAGCCCGTACAATAAGGGGATTATTCAGACCGCGTAAAACCGAGTTCTCGAATAACCATAATCAATATAGAGGTCTCTAAATGAAAGTAGCCGTAATCGACGACGTAGGCTTCGGCTCGGGCAAACCCGGGCTATTCGGCAAAGAACTCTACGTCGAAACTATCAGCAAAATTAACGAAGAAATCCTCGGAAACCCTGTCGAGAGAGTGCTGCTAAGCCCAACAAGCCATAACCAAGATAACCTGCACGTACTAGCCGGGTCAGAGAAAAGGCTCATAAGAATATTCCGCGACAAACAGCTAGTACAGAAGCTCAAAAAACTTCTAGAAGGCCAAGGCGTAGACCTAGTCCACAACAACCTGCTAAACGCCAGATACATCGCCCACACAGCAAACGCAGCCGAAAAACTAGGCACACCCATAGTAACCACGATCCACGGATGGGTATACGTCTGCCCCAACGGGTGGGGCGTAACCCTACCACAGCTGGCAAAATGCAACATGGGACTCCAACCCAGATGCGGCAAATGCCTCTACCAACTATCCAAAATAACGAAGACAAACCCTGTGGCCAGCGCTGTCAACTGGACAATAAGATACCTCATGCTCAAGAAAATGCTGAACGCATCCAAAGCTAACATCTCTCCCTCGCATGAGCTGGCGGAATACGTGAAGCGCATACACAAAATAAGCAACATCCACGCCATGCACAACCCGCTGCCAAGACATTTGCTAGCGGAGCCTCCTTCAAATGGAGGAGACGGCTCAATAGCTTTCTGCGGAAGACTAACGTGGGAAAAAGGCGCGCACCTGATACCCAAAATAGCTTCAAAGTTGCCGCAACACGAGATAAAGATAATGGGGAAAGGGCCGCTAAAAGAAGCCTTAGCAAAAGC
>JAPDKD010000090.1 GCA_029258735.1 archaeon
GCCACAATATTGACAGACCAAAAATGACATATGCAGCGGGTAGGTTGCCCACTCTCATTCTCAACGGAGAAGAAAACAAACTTAACTTAAAGCGTCTAAGCTTAAGTATTAAAATCGCCAGAATGGAAGCTACAACGAGAAAAATAACATTCATAACTGGAATTTTAACCTTGACGCCCATAATATCGTAAATGGACATGAGGCCTAAAATGGTTAGTAGAGCTATTAACGAAGAGTTTATCGTTTCTTTTAAGCGGATTTGGGTGTCTGTTGTGAGGAAAATGCTGAACGTTAAAAGAAGCATTACGTAAAAAACTAATTCGCTGAAATGGGTCATGCCAATTGAGATGATTGTTAGATAAGTTAGTATCATAAAGGTTCTCCTGTTAAGGTCTCTACGCTTTAAAAGATATAGAAGTATGAAGAGCCCAGTAACGCCAAGTGGGAGCGGCCTGAACCAAAGCCAGATCCATGAACCTTGCCCATAGCCTACATCCCAGTAAGATTTGTTATTCGCAGCGCCCAGTAGGGCAAGATAATCTGAAGGATTAGCGTTTTCCAGTTTTTGCATTAGAAAGTATAACCATCCAAAACCTGAGAAGAGAGACCAGAAAATTGTTGAGATTACAGGTAATCTGGGGTTCAGGTCGCTTAGATACGCTTTAGCCATAATGTAAAATGAGAGAATTGATATGATACTTAGAAGAGCGAGGGCAGTTTGGAAGATTACCATGGGCTGTTTAGATAAAAGCTGTATGGTTGCCAGTTGAAAATGGAACCAGGGGTATGGTGACGCATAACTGGTAGTGCTCTCATTTACCATTAACGATGCAGAGTAATGTCGGATTATATCTAGGGCTGGACGATAAGCCATTTGAGGATAAGTCACTACTATTGAGAAAATGAAGAAGACGGCTATTATTGTCAAAGCTAACACATCCATAGTAGAGAAAGAAATAGAATGTTTGTTTCTGGTAAATTGTTCAGTCTGCAATTTTTTTCGCTTGATAGCCATTAATGAAGCTAAGGCTAAGTATGTGGAGCTAAGAACCGTAGCACGCCAATCTTCTGGAAATATTAAGGAGAATGTAAGTAGTATGC